>DDBY01000226.1 GCA_002334985.1 Micavibrio sp. UBA2020 | reverse complement strand
CGGCTTTCGCTGGCCTTTTGCAGGACAACTTTGCCGTCTTTGATTTCAGCATTGATTTCGTTGCTGATATCAAGGCTCAGTTCGCCCTTCTTGCCCTTGACGGACAGCTTGCGGCCAGCAAGCTTGACTTCAACGCCCGCCGGTACGGGAATGGGATGTTTTGCAATACGAGACATTTTACATCTACCTTATCTTAGAATACGCGGCACAGGATCTCGCCACCCACGTTCGCTTCGCGCGCTTCGCGGTCGGACAGTACGCCGCGGGGGGTGGAGAGAATGGAAATGCCGAGGCCGTTGTAAACGCGCGGCACGTCTTTAATCTGCGAGTAAACGCGGCGGCCCGGTTTGGACACGCGTTTGATTTCGCGGATGACAGGCTGGCCTTCGGAATACTTCAGCTCGATATTCAGCTCGGACTTGCCGCCGTCTTTTTGGGCAACGGAGTAGTCACGAATGTAACCTTCGCGCTTGAGAACTTCGAGCAGGCTGACGCGCAGCTTGGAAGCCGGGCTGTGTACCGACGTCAGGCGTGCGGCCTGGCCGTTACGGATGCGGGTGAGCAAATCGCCGATGGGATCGCTAATAAACATGTGTGCTTCTCCTTACCAGCTCGATTTCGTCACGCCGGGGATCATACCCTGCGAGGCCAGTTCACGCAGCATCAGACGCGAGATGCCGAATTTACGGTAGTTGCCGCGCGCACGACCGGTCAGCGCACAGCGGTTGCGAATGCGCGTGGGGTGAGAGTTGCGCGGCAGCTTCGCCATTTTCAGGCGGGCTGCGAAACGCTCGTCCACCGGACGGCTTTCATCATCAGCGATTGCTTTCAGGCGCGCCCATTTGCCGGCGTATTTCTTCACCAGTTTTTTGCGCGTGTTGTTTTTGTTCACAGAACTCAGTTTTGCCATTGTTCTAAATCCTTCTTAGCGTTTGCGGAACGGCAGTTTGAAGCCGTCCAGCAGGGCTTTTGCTTCGTCATCGGTTTTCGCGCTGGTGCAGATGATAATGTCCATGCCGCGGATGGTATCAACTTTGTCGAAGTTGATTTCCGGGAAGATAATCTGCTCTTTAATGCCGAACGCGTAGTTCCCGTTACCATCGAAGCTGCGATCGGAAATGCCACGGAAGTCGCGGATACGCGGCATAGCAATCGTGATGAGACGATCCAGGAATTCATACATGCGCTTGCCGCGCAGGGTGACTTTGCAACCAATCGGCAGATCTTCGCGCAGTTTGAAACCTGCGATGGATTTGCGGGAGCGCGTGACCAGCGGCTTTTGGCCGGAAATCACGGTCATATCAGCGATAGCGCCCTGGATTTTCTTGCTGTCCTGTGCGTTTTCGCCAACACCCATGTTGATGACGATTTTTTCCAGACGCGGAATCTGGAGAGCGTTCTCATAGCCGAACTTTTTCTGAAGGTCTTGCTTGATTTGCTCGAGATATACTTTTTTGAGACGGGCTGTCATCTTCTGCTCCCTTAATCAATCACTTCGCCGGAGCGACGGGCCACGCGCACCTTGCGATCGCCAACCACTTTGTAGCCGACACGGGTCGCCTTGCTCGTTTTCGGATCGACGAGAGCGACGTTGGAAACGTGGATAGGCGCTTCGATTTTATCGAGGCCGCCCGCGTTTGCAGACGTGGGTTTGCGATGTTTGGTTTGAACATTCACGCCCTGCACGATGACTTTGTTGTCAGCGGGCATGACTTTTTTGATTTCACCGGTTTTGCCTTTGTCTTTGCCGGTCAGTACGACGACTTTGTCGCCTTTTTTGACTTTGAGTTTCGTCATGACTTAGAGGACCTCCGGCGCCAGCGAAATGATTTTCATGAAGTTTTTGCCGCGGAGTTCGCGCGTCACGGGGCCAAAGATACGCGTGCCGATGGGCTCGCCCGCTGCGTTGATGAGAACGGCAGCGTTGCGGTCGAAGCGGATGACTGTGCCATCTTCGCGTTTCAGGGCTTTGGACGTGCGGACGATGACGGCTTTGTGAACCGTCCCTTTTTTGACGCGGCCGCGGGGAATCGCGTCTTTAACGGATACGACGATGATGTCGCCGATGCCGGCGGTGCGGCGTTTGGAGCCGCCCAGTACCTTGATGCACTGAACCCGGCGGGCGCCGCTGTTGTCAGCGACGTCGAGGGTGGTTTCCATCTGAATCATTATCTTGACCTTTCCTATTTCAACAGGGGGGTTTCAAGGACCACCCTGTTATTCTTCTTTCTTGGACTTTTTGACGGAAGCACGCTTTTGGTCGGCATCGTCAACAGTTTTCATCTGGCTCTCGCCCATCGACTTACCGCCGATAACGCGCCATGTTTTCGATTTGGACAGCGGGCGGCATTCCTCGATGGAAACGAGGTCGCCTACTTTCCAAGCGTTCTGTTCGTCGTGGGCAGCGTATTTCGCGCTACGACGGATGATTTTGCCGTACAGCGGGTCGCGCACTTTGCGCTCGACCAGAACCGTTACGGTTTTATCGCATTTGTTGCTGACAACTTTACCTTCAAGCACGCGACGCGGCATCTTGATTACTCCTTAGTTTCTTTTTTCTTGGCGGCTTTTGCCGGTGCTTTTGCTGCTTTTTTAGCAGCAGGCTTTGCAGCGGGGGCTTTGCCCTGCTCTGCTTCAGCGATGACGGTTTTGATACGCGCGATGTCGCGGCGAACCAAACGGACGCGGCCGGTGTTTTCCAGCTGACCCGTCGCCTTTTGGAAGCGGAAGTTGAACTGCTCCTTGCGGAGGTCCAGAAGCTCCTGTTTCAGCTCGTCGGCCGATTTTGCTCTCAAATCTGCGATTTTCATTTTCTTAATACCTTAAATTAGCTCTCTTAGTCGCGGGCGACGAATCTGGTCTTGATAGGCAGCTTCGCGGCGGCCAATTCGAACGCCTCTTCTGCCAGTTCACGGGGTACCCCGTCAAGCTCAAACATGATTTTTCCAGGTTTTACGCGGGCGACGTAGAATTCCGGGGAACCTTTACCACCACCGAAACGGGCGCCCAGCGGCTTCGTAGATACCGGAACATCCGGGAAAATACGGATCCACAAGCGGCCTTGACGCTTGATATGGCGGGTAATCGTACGGCGGGCCGCCTCGATTTGACGGGCCGTAATACGCTCGGGCGACGTCGCTTTCAGGCCGAAGCTGCCATAAGCCAGATAATGGCCGGAGGAAGCAACGCCGTGAATGCGCCCTTTGAACGCCTTGCGGAATTTCATTTTCTTCGGTGACAACATAGTCGTATTCCTTGTTAATGCAATCTTTTCAGATAGTTATGCGCGCGTAGGCTGTTGGTCCTGCATGCGCTTGTCGCGTGCCATCGGGTCGTGGCCCAGAATTTCGCCTTTGAAAATCCAGACTTTTACGCCGATGATGCCGTAGGTCGTCAGGGCGCGGGAGGTTGCGTAATCCACATCCGCACGCAGGGTGTGCAGGGGAACGCGGCCTTCGCGGTACCATTCGGTACGGGCGATTTCAGCACCCGCCAAACGGCCGGCGCAGGTAACACGGATACCGCCGGCGCCAAGACGCAGAGCGGACTGAACGGCACGCTTCATCGCACGGCGGAAGGAAACACGGCGTTCCAGCTGCTGGGCGATACCGTCAGCAACCAGCTGGGCGTCCAGCTCGGGCTTGCGGATTTCGACGATGTTCAGGGTGACTTCGCCGCCCGTGAACTTCGACAGGTCTTTGCGCAGTTTTTCGATATCGGAGCCTTTTTTGCCGATAATCACGCCCGGACGTGCCGTATGAATGGTCACGTTGGTCTTGCTGGCCGCGCGTTCGATGATAACGCGTGCAACACCCGCCTGCTTCAGCTTGTCCATGACAAACTCGCGCAGTTTGATGTCTTGCAGCAGTTTCGCAGCATAGTCCTTGCCCGCATACCAGCGGCTGTCCCATGTGCGGTTGATACCAAGTCTCAGACCAATCGGGTTAACCTTCTGACCCATGTTTTTCTCCTGCGCCTTTCTTATTCAGCGGTGGTGTTTTCGCCAGCGGCAGCTTTTGCTTTCGCGGCGGGTTTTTTGGCGGCTTTCGCACCACCGGATTTTTTAGCGGGCTTGTCGCCTGCTTCGGCCTTGGCTGCTTTTTTAGCGGCTTTGGCTTTTTTCTTGTCTTCGCCTTCGGCGCGCTCTTCAACAATAATGGTGATGTTGCTGAACGGCTTTTCAACGGCGGCGCTACGGCCACGGCCGCGGGCGTGGAAACGGCCCATGGTCATGGTGCGGCCGACGGTCGCCTCTTTCACAAACAGACGGTCAACGTCAAGGTTGTGGTTGTTTTCGGCGTTTGCAATGGCGGCTTCGAGGACTTTTTTGACATCGACGGCCATGCGGCGGCGTGCGAATTCAAGGTCCACCAGCGCGCGCTGGGCACTTTTACCGCGAATGAGCTGCGCAAGCAAGTTCAACTTGCGTTCGCTACCCTTGATGTAACGCGCTTTGGCAATGGCTTCATTGTCCTTGCGATGAGATTTTTTACCTACTTTAGACATCTCTCAATTATCCTTTTTTCGCGGTCTTGTCAGCACCGGCTGCCGTGTGCGCGGAGAACGTGCGGGTCGGGGCGAATTCGCCCAGTTTGTGACCAACCATGTTATCCGTCACGAGGACCGGGATGAATTTCTGGCCGTTGTAAACACCGAACGTCAGCCCGATGAATTGCGGCAGAATGGTGGAGCGGCGCGACCAGGTTTTGATAACCTCGTTACGCGTCGATGCACGGGCTTTTTCTGCTTTTTTCAGCAGGTAGCCATCGATAAAAGGACCTTTCCGTACGGAACGTGCCACTGTAATTCTCCTTCTGTCTTACTTCGCCAGACGTTTGTTTTTACGACGGCGCAGAATGTATTTATCCGTTGCCTTGTTTTTGCGGGTTTTCGCGCCCTTGGTCGGTTTACCCCAGGGAGTGACCGGGTTACGGCCGCCGGAAGATTTACCTTCACCACCACCATGCGGGTGGTCGATGGGGTTCATCACAACGCCGCGGTTAACCGGCTTCCAGCCCATCCAACGCTTGCGGCCTGCTTTGCCGAGAACCGTGTTGGAATGGTCTGCGTTCGAAACGGAACCGACGGTTGCCATGCAATCGCCGCGGACAACGCGTAGCTCGCCCGAACCCAGTTTAATCTGGGTCATGCCGCTGTCACGGCCGACGATTTGCACGAAAGCACCCGCAGAGCGCGCCAGCTGGCCGCCTTTGCCGGGATGCAGTTCAACGTTGTGAACCAGCGTACCGACGGGGATATTTTTGATGGGCATAGCGTTGCCGGGCAGAATGTCCGCGCGCTCGCCGGAGACAACTTTGTCGCCCGCTTGCAAACGCTGGGGTGCCAGGATGTAGGCCATCTCGCCGTCCGTGTATTTCACGAGCGCAATCCATGCCGTACGGTTCGGGTCGTATTCCAGACGCTCGACCGTCGCTTCGATGTCGAACTTGCGACGTTTGAAGTCGATGAGGCGATAACGCTGCTTGTGACCGCCGCCACGGTGCCACATGGTCTTGCGACCTTTGTGGTTACGGCCGGCTTTGTTGTTGTTGTGATCCTTGTCGAGAAGGGTCTTCTCGGGTTTGCCTTTCCACAGTTCGCTGCGGTCAACGCGCACCATTTGGCGCATGCCGGGCGATGTCGGACGGTACTTTTTGAGTGCCATTTTACTCTTCCTCAATTTTGGGGGACAACATCAGTTCGCTGTCCCGGTCCTTATTATTCTTATCCGTTGTTATCAGGCGCCGGTGGCGACGTCGATCTGCTGGCCTTCGGCCAGGGTCACGATGGCTTTTTTGCTGTCGCTGCGGAATGCCTTGCGGCCTTTGAACACCTTGGTTTTGCCAAGCTGGGTGCTGGTGTTGACTTTCGTCACTTTCACTTTGAACACAGCCTCGACCGCATCCTTGATGGTCGCTTTGTCAGCGCACAGGGGAACGCGGAAGGTGATCTGGTTGTACTGCGAGTTCATCGTCGCTTTTTCCGTGATGACCGGCGTGCGGATCATCTCGTACAGCTGCTCGGTGAGCTTCGGATCTTGTTTTTTCGCTGCTTTGGTCATTTCAGGCGAGCCTCCAGTTGAGCGACCGCTTCTTTCGTCAGGACGAGAGTGTCACGGCGCAGGATGTCGTAAACGTTGATACCTTTCTGGGGCAGAACGTCGATGAGCGGGATGTTGCGCACGGCGCGGAAGAAGTTCTGATCCAGCGTCTCGTCGATGATAAGCGCGGAAGTCAGGCCGAGCGTGGCGAGAGTCTTCACCATATCTTTCGTTTTGTGGCTGGAAGATTTCGCCGTATCGATAACGATAAGCTTGCCTTCTTTTTGCTTCGTGGACAGCGCGACTTTGAGCGCCAGCTTGCGGACAGCTTTCGGCATATCGTGCGCGTGGTCGCGGACGAGCGGGCCAAAAATCACCGCACCGGTGCGGTGCTGCGCGTTGCGCAGGGAACCCGCGCGGGCGTGACCCGTACCTTTTTGTTTGAACGGCTTTTTACCGGTACCGCTGATTTCGCTGACACCTTTGGTTTTGTGGTTGCCGGAGCGGCGTTTTGCCAGCTGCCAGTTGACCATGCGGTGCAGAACGTCGGCGCGGGGTTCCAGGCCGAAGATTGCATCGCTGAGCTCAATGTCACCAGCTTGCTTGTTTTCGAGTGTTTTAACGGCGACTTTCATCTCTCCATTCCTTCCCTATTCTCTTATGCCTGCGCTTCGGCGGATTCAGCCGGCGCTTCGGCAGCAGCAGGAGCCTTGCCTTTCAGGCCGGCGGGCTGCGGTGCTTCTTTCGGCAGGGGCTTTTTGACGGCGTCTTTAATGGTCAGCCATGCGCCTTTGTGGCCGGGGATGGCGCCTTCAACGACGATCAGGCCCTGCTCGGGGTGGATTTCAACCACGCGCAGGTTCTGGATGGTGCGTTGGACGTTACCCATGTGACCCGCCATTTTCTTGTTCTTGAAAACGCGGCCGGGAGATTGGCGCTGACCGGTCGAACCGGGCGAACGGTGGGAAACCGACACACCGTGCGTTGCGCGCAGGCCGCCGAAGTTCCAGCGTTTCATAACACCCTGGTAGCCTTTACCAAGTGTGATACCGGTGACATCTACGAACTGGCCGGGCACGAAGTGGCTGACGCAAAGCTCTGCGCCGACTTCGAGAACGGCGTCTTCGCTGACGCGGAATTCAGCAACTTTTGCCTTGGGCTCGACTTTCGCTTTCGCGAAGTGGCCGCGCTCGCCTTGGGAGACGTTTTTAGCCTTTTTCTCGCCCGCACCCAGCTGAACAGCGGTGTAGCCGTTCTTTTCCTGGGTTTGTACGGCGACGACTTGGCATTCGTCCATCTTCAGCACGGTCACGGGAACGTGTTTGCCCTCCGCATCGAAGACGCGGGACATGCCGAGCTTTTGTGCAATCAAACCGGTACGCATTTTCTTGGTCCTTACTTTCTTAACTTTCAAGCCGCGCGCTGCCAGATCATTTCCCGTCAGCGCGGATTATTCCTTTTTAGAGCTTGATTTCGACGTCAACGCCGGCCGCGAGATCGAGCTTCATCAGCGCGTCGATGGTCTGCGGGGTGGGGTTAACGATATCCAGCAGACGCTTGTGCGTCCGCATTTCAAACTGTTCGCGGGATTTCTTGTCGACGTGCGGCGAGCGCAGAACGGTGAATTTTTCAATTCGCGTCGGCAGCGGAATCGGACCGCGCACTTCTGCACCGGTTCTTTTCGCCGTGTTTACGATTTCCTTCGTCGATTGATCGAGCACGCGATGGTCGTATGCACGAAGTCTGACCCGGATGTTTTGCGCTTCCATTGTATCCTACCTTTTATTCTCTTCTTTTTTCCCGTGCCTGCCCCGCCGCTTGCGGCGGCGGGGCGAGCGCGGAAATTAGTCGTTACTCAACGATTTTCGCAACGACGCCGGCGCCGACGGTACGGCCACCTTCGCGGATTGCGAAGCGCAGACCTTCGTCCATGGCGATCGGAGCGATCAGTTCAACGTCCATCGTGACGTTGTCGCCAGGCATAACCATCTCGACACCTTCCGGCAGCTGAACGATGCCGGTAACGTCCGTCGTACGGAAGTAGAACTGGGGACGGTAGTTGGTGAAGAACGGCGTGTGACGGCCACCTTCGTCTTTGGTGAGAACGTAAGCTTCTGCTTTGAACTTCGTGTGCGGCTTGATGGAGCCGGGAGCAGCCAGAACCTGGCCACGCTCGACGTCTTCACGCTTCGTACCGCGCAGCAGAGCACCAATGTTGTCGCCAGCCTCACCCTGATCGAGGAGTTTGCGGAACATTTCAACGCCGGTGATGGTCGTTTTGGTCGTCGGACGCAGGCCAACGATTTCAACTTCCTCGCCAACTTTCACGATACCTTGCTCGACGCGACCCGTGCAAACCGTACCACGGCCAGAGATCGAGAACACGTCCTCAACCGGCATCAGGAACGGCTTGTCTTTCGGACGTGCCGGGGTCGGGATGTAGCTGTCAACAGCTTCCATCAGTTTCATGATGGCGTTTTTGCCGAGCTCATCATTCTTGCCTTCGAGGGCGCAAAGTGCCGAGCCTTTTACGAAGGGAATGTCGTCGCCAGGGAAGTTGTATTTGCTGAGCAGTTCGCGGACTTCCATTTCAACGAGGTCCAGCAGTTCAGCATCGTCAACCATGTCGCACTTGTTGAGGAACACGACCAGCGAAGGAACGCCAACCTGGCGTGCCAGCAGGATGTGCTCGCGCGTTTGCGGCATCGGGCCGTCAGCAGCGGAAACGACGAGGATACCGCCGTCCATCTGTGCAGCACCCGTAATCATGTTCTTGACGTAGTCTGCGTGGCCGGGGCAGTCAACGTGTGCGTAGTGGCGGTTATCCGTCTCGTACTCAACGTGAGCGGTCGAGATGGTGATACCACGTTCACGCTCTTCCGGCGCGCCGTCGATTTGGTCGTAAGCTTTGAATTCAGCTTTGCCCTGTTCGGACAGAACTTTGGTGATAGCCGCGGTGAGCGAGGTTTTGCCATGGTCAACGTGACCGATGGTGCCGATGTTCACGTGCGGTTTGTTACGTTCAAACTTGCCTTTAGCCATCTTGTCATTCCTTCCTTGGATTGAAGCGAGTTATTTGTTTTAGTCTTGTTTAGTTTTAATTCAGTTAACGGTTTGCACCGTCTGGTCAGTTTTCGGCTTACGCCAATTTGGCTTTCACTTCGTCTGCGATCGCCTGCGGTACCTGCTCGTAGTGATGGAATTCCATCGAGTACTGGGCACGGCCCTGGCTCATCGAGCGCAGCGTGTTGATGTAGCCGAACATGTTGGCCAGCGGAACCATGGCGGTGATAACGCGTGCGTTACCACGGCTGTCCATGCTGCCGACTTGACCACGGCGGCTGTTCAGGTCGCCGATGACGTCGCCCATGTAGTCTTCGGGGGTGACGACTTCGACTTTCATCACCGGCTCCAGCAGGACCGGCTTTGCTTTCGGCAGGCCTTCGCGGAACGCTGCGCGTGCAGCGATTTCGAATGCCAGCGCGGAAGAGTCCACGTCGTGGTAGGCACCGTCGAACAGGGTCGCTTTGAAGTCGATGCAAGGGAAGCCGGCAACAACGCCGTTTTCTTTTGCGGACTCGAGGCCCTTTTCAACGCCGGGGATGTATTCTTTGGGAACCGAACCGCCGGTGATGTCGGTTTCGAAAATGAAACCGCTGCCGACTTCGCCGGGTTCAAAGCGGATGATGACGCGGGCGAACTGACCCGAACCACCGGACTGCTTTTTGTGCGTGTAGTCGATTTCAGCCGTTTTCGTGATGGTCTCGCGGTATGCAACCTGCGGGGCACCGACGTTGGCTTCGACTTTGAATTCGCGCTTCATACGGTCGACGATGATGTCGAGGTGAAGTTCACCCATGCCGCGCAGAATGGTTTGACCCGATTCCTGGTCGGAGTTGACGCGCAGGGACGGATCTTCCGCCACCAGACGTGCCAGCGCCATACCCATTTTCTCCTGGTC
>DDBY01000022.1 GCA_002334985.1 Micavibrio sp. UBA2020 | reverse complement strand
TACGTTGCCTTTCATCACCGGCTTATCGACGAAATTGAACGGCATATTCCGGTGACAGACGTATGTTCGATTGACGAAATGGCCTGCCGCCTGATGGATAATGAAACCGACCCTGCTTTTCTGCGGGATTTGGCGGCGCGTATCAAAAAAGGTATTGCAGAAAATATTGGCGCCTACGTCCGCTGTTCTATCGGCATTGCCCCGAACCGCTATCTGGCCAAAGTCGCCACCGATTTGCAAAAGCCGGACGGGCTGACTTTCCTGACGCCGCAAGATATTCCGGCGCGGCTTTTTACGCTCGAGCTGCGCGACTTGCCGGGCATCGGCGCGAATATGGAGCGGCGGCTGCGCGAACATGGCCTGCGCGAAGTATCGCAGCTCTATGGCTTATCTCCCAAACATCTGCGCGCCGTCTGGGGCAGTATCTGGGGGGAAAAAATGTGGTACCTGCTGCGCGGCATTGAACTGCCTGAAGAAAAACACGAACGCCGCAGCATCGGCCACAGCCATGTACTGGCGCCCGAACTGCGCCCGCCCGCAGAGGCGCGGCTTGTCGCGCGCAGACTTATGCTCAAAACCGCCAGCCGTTTGCGGCGCATGGAATATTTCGCACGCAGGCTCAGCCTGTCGGTGCGCCTTGAAAACGGCCCGCGCCTTGCGGCGGAAGCCGAATGCAATCCGCCCGCGCGCGACAGCTTCACCTTTCTCGATATGCTCGACAGGCTCTGGGAAACGCTGTCCCCCGACATCGGCCGGCGCCGGGTGAAAAAAGTATCCGTCACCTTGTCAGGTCTTGATGACGAAACGCAGGCACCCAAACAGGGGGACCTGTTTTCAGGCGCGGCCGCCCCCGTCAACGAGGCTACGGTAAAAATGCAGCGCCAGAAATTCGATAAAATCTCCTCCGCCATTGACGACCTGAACCGCAAATTCGGGCGCGATACTATATCGCTCGGCTCCACGCCGCAGCAGCGGCAGAACCGCGATACAGGCACTAAAATCGCCTTCACCCGCATTCCGGATATGGAAGAGTTTCTGGAATAATGGCCACCGGCGCCGCAATGCTGCACCGCACATGCGGCTGCGGCAAGGTTTATCCCGCATTCGGGCGGGCATGTTAATGATTTATTTCGTTTTTGTGCCCCATAATAAAAATACCGGACTCCCCGTGGCGCAAAGGTTGCGCAGGCGGCGCGTCCGCCCTTCGCCCGCAAGCAGGAGCCATGCACCAACAACCACGCCCCGCCCGCACCCGCATCCGCACCGCCGAAACATTGGGCGCAGCACAAATGATGTGGGCGAAATGCAGCTTCGTGCTGGTGATGATTGCCTTGATATGCGCGCTTGGCGGCTGTGCAGGCACGCTGCCCGGCGGCAGCGACAGCATCAACAAATCGTTTTACGATTCAAACGCCGACCTTGAATCCTGGGTGAACAGCCTTGAAGTCGGGATGAGCCGCGAAGAAACCTTCGCCCGCCTCGGCCGCGTGCAAAAAGATTTCCGCCGCCTTGCCCGCAACGAAATCGTCGGGGTTCTTTTCGGCGGTGAGGATGCAGGCATTCCCGTTCACTTCTATACAGACGAGAACATCCTGTCGTTCCTCGACTCCCTCGAAGGTTACCGCATCGAATATAAAATTGTGAAACGCAAACACGGCTTTACGTCGCTTATTCGCGTGCAGACCGACGCCAAAGGTTTTGACTACCGCCTGAATCTTATTTTCAAAGACGGCAAGCTGTATCAAAAACCGTTCCTGACGGGCGGACAGGTCAATAATTCTTCCAGCAAGACGCTGTTCGATTACCTGACGCCGGGACTTATCATCGGCGCGGCAGGCGACGTCGATTAATCTCCGTCACCGCCCGCCTATGCTCAACGTCCAAGACGTATCGGTTTTTCATCGGTAAAAGATGTTTTTTGCCCTGCGGGCGCTTGCGCGGCGGTTGTGTCCTGCGCAGGCTTGAAAAAGGCCGTCGCCCAATCCAGACGTATGGGGGCAGCATCCACAAAAGCATTGCGCGCTTCAGCCGGACGGGTATCTGCCGGTGTGGTCGCGTTGTAATGGGCAATCGCACCGCCTGCGAACAAAGCCGCCAGCGTAAAGTCGCGCACCATGGTGAGTTTTTGTTTAAAAGCGGGGGACGTCAAATCATGCCTCCTGTTGAGTGAATGTTTGGATTACGGAAATAATGACTGATTCGGCAGCGCCCATGCAACGTAAAATTGATTGGCCGCGCGGTATTTTCACGCAACAGCTGTAAAGGGCAGAAACAGGGGCGCAGGGCCGTTTTCAGGGCTTCGGTGGGGACCAAGGGCGCGCAGCAGATTTGCCCTGCGGCGCGTTTTCCGGCGCGAGCTGCGCCTGTGCATTATCATTACCCGCGGGCCTGATGAAACGCATCACAAAATCCGGCAGGTCGGCAAAATCGCGCATGACATGCGACACCCCCGCCCGCGCCATTTCGTCACGTTTACGCGCATCGCGGGCGAAACCTGCGAAATCGAGCCCCTGACGTGCCGCCGCCGCGGCATCCGCGCCGCTGTCGCCTATCACAACAAATACGGCATCATTGCCCGCATCGCGGCGGAAAGCCGCCACGATATCGGCCATTTGCGCGGCTTTCAAATCGGCCGTCTTGATGCCCGCATCGCGCGTATTGTCTTTGCCGCGGATATAGCGCGCATCAAACAAATCCGTCAGGCCGTGATATGCCAGCTGCGCCGCCAGCGCATCTTCGCGCGTGCCCGTATATATGCCCAGCGTCACGCCCATCATGCGCAGTGTTTCAATGGCTTCGCGTACGTTTGGAAACAGCTCTTCGCGCCAATCGGCACGGCGCAGCAGCGCATCGCAGCTGCTGTTGCAGTCCTGCATAAAAACCTTGCGCAAATCATCCGGCATGTCGCCGATGAAATGCTGAATAATATCGGGAAGAGATTTATTGCCGAGCATTTCAAGGATTTCGGCCTCCGGTGGCGGCGTATGGCCATGCGCCGCACACACATCGGCAAAGGCGCGCACATAGCGCGGTGCGGCATCGGTCAATGTCGATACCAAATCAAAAATCACCAGCGCCTTGGGTGCCTGTGCCGCCATATCCGTTCAAGCCCTTGTTTTATGGATGCCGATGATATGAAGCTTCGGAAGCTTTTGTCAACGCCGCGAAAAACGTCTATATTTCAATACCCTTAACCTTGGTATGTACCCATGCCCAAAAAATCCCCTGCCGCGCCCGCCCCGCTTTGCATCCACATCACACGCGCCGGACGCACCGAAAGCACCCACCGCGTGCATGCCGTGGTCATGAACGGCGATGGCGGCATCACCGCAGCCTATGGCGATAAAGAGCGCGTGATTTACCCGCGTTCCGCCCTCAAACCTTTGCAGACGGTTGCGCTGATAGAAAGCGGCGCAGCAGCTGCGCTTGGCGTCAGTGATGCCGAAATCGCCCTCGCTTGCGCATCGCACAGCGGCGAAGATTTGCATACCGCCGCTGTCGGCGCCTGGCTTGCACGCATGGAGATTGATGAAACCGCGCTTGGCTGCGGCGCGCATGCGCCGTATATCGATAGCTGCAAGCCCGCCAGCCTGCTTGCCAATAACTGCTCCGGCAAACACGCGGGGATGCTTGCGCTTGCCAAATTCATGAATACACCCGCCGGGGACTATCTGGATACAGAACATCCGGTGCAGAAAACAATTCTGTCTGTCATCGGTGATTTATGCAGCCATGCGCTTTGCGCAACCGATTGCGGCATTGATGGCTGCTCTGCCCCGAATCCCGCGATGCCGCTTGCCGCGCTCGCGCGCGGCTTTGCCGCTTTTATGCGGCCGGAGCGTGCAGGCTTTCACCGCGGCAGCGCCTGCCGCCAGATATACCAAGCCATGGTCGAACACCCGCTGCATGTCGGCGGCAGCAAAAACAGACTGGATACGGTTTTGATGCAGGCCGCGGCGGGGCGTATTCTTTCAAAAACAGGCGCCGAGGGGTGCTATATCGCCGTTATCCCCGCGCACGACACCGTTATCGCCCTTAAGACCGAAGATGGCGCCACGCGTGGCGCGCAGGCAGCGCTTTATACTCTTTTGCAGCGCCACAGTCTTGCCGATGAGGCGGTTTTATCGGCTATACGCCCGCTGTGCCTGCCGCAGCTGCGCAACTGGCGCGGCACCGTAGTCGGCGAAACGGCGATTGCGTAGAATTTCCGGCTGCTATTACTCGCCGTCCGCAGGCGTAATGGGCACGCCATCGAACAGGAAAGCTGAAATGCGGTCATACACTTTACGCTGCGTTTCCGTCATATTGCCGCTGCGGCTGTAGCGTGCCACCACGACCAGACGGTATAGCGCCATCAGCGATGACAGCGAAACGTTGATGTCTTTATCGCGGATATATTTAAAAACATCGATGAAATCTTCGAGCGTGTTGATGGTCACCGGAATTTCCTCGAACCCGATAACCTCGTCGCCGTCGATGGATTTGTTTTTGGCAAAGTCGATTTTGTCGGGGCGCGTAAGCCCGACAAATTCCGGCTTGCCGCAGCGGTCAACCCAGCGGAAAAACCCTGTAATCAGGGTATTGTCCTTAATTTCGACAACACTATCGGGGAAACCGGTTTCTTCGGCAACTTCGCGCGCCATGCCCGCCGCCAGAAGCTCGCGCAGGTCTTCAGGGTATTGCGCGCGCTGCATGTCGCCGTAATCGAGGGAGCCGGAACCGCCAAGGCTGACCGTACGCGCGCCAATCGCCTTGGTCGAGCCTTGAAACAGCATCGCCACGCGGCGGTTTTCTGTCACCAGAATAGACGTGATGCCGATGTGGCCGGATACCTTTTCATGAAAATCGGCGGTAAAACGCACCGCTTCCTGTCCGTTTATCGTTTCCTTGTAAACGGGGAAATAGGTCGTAAGGTCGGTATAAACCTCTTTCTGCCCGTCGATATTGTTGCGCAGGATACGGCTGCGGAAGGCCTCCAGCGTCAAGAGCGCATCGAAATAATAGGTTTTGCGCAGCGCCACCGGCCAGCCGGACAAGAGCCCGTCTGCCGTCCCTTGCAACGCCAGTTTCACGCCATTGGTTGTGTGCTGCAATTTATCCGCAACACGGATGGCGATATAACGTATCTGGTGGCGAGAGCGGATATAGCGGCGCTCCCGCACGTCTTCGCGGTAAACAATTTTATGTTTGAGCATGAACGTATCGTCGAAAGACGGGCTGACCAGCGGGCTTTCACGGCTCATCCCGACAATCGCCATCGGGTAGTGAAAACCGAGCATTTCCTCGACCACTGGCGGATAGACGCCGGACATCAAAAAGCTGAGCTCTTCATACGCAATATGCGTGCTGGTTTGCACCGTATAGCGCACACCGCCGTATGACGGACGGTAATCGCGCGGCAGGATGGAAAGTTCGGTGCCGAGCTGAATCATGATAATCGCCGCTTCGATAGACATGGCGACGAAATCCATCCAGTCATCAAGGTCGTAAATCGAATAGCCGAGCAGGACAAAAGCCAGCAGGGTGATAACAAGGTCTTTGCGGTAGTCGCTGTCCCACCGGAATAGAAAGCGCATCAGGTCAAGGCGTCCCTTGACGTTTCTATACGCATTCAAATATTTGACCGGCAACCGCATGCCCGCCCCGCTCCTTTACAAATCGACGCTTTCGCCCATCGCGGGGATATGCGCATCCCAGCCGAAGGTATCCGTGATATGCCCCTGCATGGCTTCGGCTGCCGCAGGTTCGCCATGCGTAATAAAAACACGGCGCGGCTGGGCGTTAAAATTGCCCAGCCAGCTGAGTATCTCGCTGTAATCCGCATGGGCGGACATGTTGTCCAGCTTGACAATTTGCGCGCGTACCGGCCACATCTCTCCGTGGATAGAAATTTCCTTTTCGCCGCGTGCCAGACGGTCGCCGCGCGTGCCGTCGGCCTGAAAACCTGCCAGCAGCACGGTGTTGCGCATATCGCCGACATATTGTTTCAGGTGATGCAGCACGCGCCCGCCCGTGGCCATACCGCTGGCGGAAATAATCACCTTGGGCATGCCGTTATGACGGCTGTTGATTTCTTTGGACTCTTCGGTTGTCTGGGTATAGCGCGTCATCTCGTCGATGGCTTTGCAGACATCCGGCGACAAACGGTGATCGGCAGGGTGCCGCCCCATCAAGGCGGTTGCGCGTATGGCCATGGGGCTATCGACAAAGACGGGGATGTCGGACAAGCGCCCCTGCTTTTTAAGCTGGTAAATATGATACAAAATCGCCTGCGTCCGCCCGACGGCAAAGGAGGGAATAACCACCGTGCCGCCCCGCGCCGCCGTATCGCGCACCACGCGGAAAATATCCTCTGTCGGGTCATCCGTATTATGCAGGCGGTCGCCATAGGTGGATTCAATCAGCAAATAATCCGCCTGCTGGATTTTCGCGGGCGGCTTCATGACTGGATTGTTCAAACGGCCGATATCGCCGCCAAACAGAACAGACGTCATGCCGTCATCAATGCGGATAAACGCCGCGCCCAGAATATGCCCGGCACGGTACATCGTGAAATTGAGAAGACTGTCTTTCAG
>DDBY01000152.1 GCA_002334985.1 Micavibrio sp. UBA2020 | reverse complement strand
AATCAGGATACGCGCTTCGGAAAGTTTTTCGGGGAACTTCAGCATTTTGCCTTACGCAACCTTTCCGGATTTGACTTCGCCTGCGGGCTCCAGCTTTTTAATGCCGCCCATATAAGGCAGCAGCGCATCGGGAATAACCACGCTGCCGTCGGCCTGCTGGTAATTCTCGAGAACCGCAATCAGGCAGCGACCAACAGCAACACCCGAACCGTTCAGCGTATGCACATAGCGTGTTTGCTTGTCGCCTTCGGCCTTGTAGCGGGCCATCATGCGGCGCGCCTGAAAATCCCCGCAGTTGGAGCAGCTGGAAATCTCGCGGTAGGTGTTTTGTCCCGGCAGCCAGACTTCGATATCAAACGTCTTTTTGGCAGAAAAGCCCATATCGCCCGTGCAAAGCGCCATGGTGCGGAACGCAAGGCCGAGTTTTTTGAGAATAGTTTCGGCGCAGTTCGTCATGCGCTCCAGCTCGTCCATCGATTTGTCTTCGGCAGTGATGCTGACCAGCTCGACTTTATAAAACTGGTGCTGGCGTATCATACCGCGGGTATCCTTGCCCGCCGCCCCCGCTTCGGAGCGGAAGCACGGCGTGAGCGACGTCAGGCGCAGCGGCAAATCGGCAGCATCGAGAATAGTATCGAGAACCGTATTGGTGAGCGAAACCTCCGACGTCGGGATAAGCCAGTGGCCGGTGCTGGTGCGGAACAGGTCTTCCGCGAATTTGGGCAACTGCCCCGTGCCATAGAGCGCTTCGTCGCGCACCAAAAGCGGCACGGAAAGCTCCGTATAGCCATGCTCCTGCGTGTGGGTATCGAGCATGAATTGCGCCAGCGCGCGCTCCAGCCTCGCGACACCGCTTTTGAGCAGCACAAAACGCGCGCCCGACATTTTGGCCGCAGTTTCAAAATCCATACCACCCAGCCCCTCGCCGATGTCGGTATGGTCGCGGGCGCTGTTGATGCGCGGCGGCTCCCCGTGGCGGCGGGCTTCCTTGTTGTCTTTTTCGTCCTTGCCGTCGGGCACGCTGGCGTCCGGAATATTCGGCAAAACGCCAAGGAATCCTTGCAACTCCTCCGCGATTTTCTTTTCGTCTTCTTCGATGCGCGCGATGCGCTCTTTCATCTCGGCCACCTTGGCCATGATGTCACTGGCGTCGCCACCCTTGGATTTAATGGCGCCAATGTCTTTGGACAGCGCATTGCGGCTTGCCTGCAAATCCTGCATTTCAGTTTGCAGGGCGCGGCGCTTTTCATCCATTTCGATGATTTTGGGCGTCTGGGGCGCAAGGCCGCGACGTTGCCAGCCGGAATCGTAAAACTCGGGCGTTTCCCGAATATGCTTAAGGTCGAACATGTTTTTTCTCTGTGATGATGGGCGCGGCGCGCCACAAATTCCCCGAAACCAACACGTTTATATTATTCGGTTTTTGCCGCGCGGTCTAGGTTTGATTAGGAATTCGATGCGGCCGTATCGGCGGCGCCGGCTTTCCTGCGCCTCTCCGCCCGGCGCACCAGCAGGATAGAAATTTCATACAAAAGCAAAAGCGGCACGGCGAGCATGAACTGGCTCAGCACATCGGGCGGCGTCACCACCGCGGCGATGGAAAAAATAATCACAATCGCATAGCGGCGTTTGTCCGCCAGTATATCCGCCGACACAAAACCCGCATAACCAACAAGCGTCAATAAAACAGGCAGTTGAAAGCAAAAACCGAAAGCAAAGATGAGCCCCATGACAAAATCGAGATATTCACTGACGCGCGCTTCCAGCTGGATGGGCAGGCCGCCCGGCGATGGCGTCAGGTTTTCAAACCCCGCAAAAAACCGCCATGCAGCGGGCATAACCAGATAATAAACAAAGGCCGCACCCGCCACAAACAGCACCGGCGTTGCCACCAGAAACGGCAGGAATACTTTGCGCTCGTTTTTATATAGCCCCGGCGCGACAAACAGCCAGATTTGCGCGGCAAAGTAAGGAAAGGCAATAAAACCACCCGCAAAACAAGCTACCTTCATGTAAGAAATGAACGCCTCGCCCATGCCCGTGTAAATCAGACGGCGGTTTTCCCCCTCCAGTACTTCGGCCAGCGGGCGCACCAGAAAACCGTATACGTCCTCAGCCACAAAAAAGCAGGCGCAGCTCAGCAGCACAAAAACGAGCAGCGCACGGATAAGCCGCTGGCGTAGCTCCGTCAGGTGCGCGACCAGGGGCATCGTTTTTTGTTCTTGTGGATTATCAGCCGGTTGCATCGCTATCCTCCGGCTTTTTCTCATGATTTTTCTCAGACTGTGGCGCGGCGTCTTTGGGCTTGGCAGGCTCCAGAATATCCGGCCCTTCCGGCTGTGCACCTGTGCGGCGGGCGGCTTCTATCTGTACCTGTTTGTCGAGTTCGAATTGAAGATTGTCACCACCCGCGCGGTTGGCTTCGCGCACGATGTCGGCGAGTTCTTCCTCGCGCATGATACCATCAATTGATTTCTGAATATCGTCCGTGAAGCGCCTGACATTTCTGAAAAGTTTTCCAGCGGAATATAAAACGCGCGGCAAATCGGCAGGGCCGATGACAACCAATGCCACGGCCAGAATGATAAGCATCTCTGACCACGAGATACCGAACAAGCGCGTTACTCGCCCTTGTTATCCGGCGGAGGAAGGTTGTCTTTTTTATCGCCCTCGCCGCTGATGCCGTCTTTGAAATTGCGCAGGCCTTTGCCGAGGTCGCCCATGATTTGCGGGATTTTACCGCGGCCGAAAAGCACAAGAACCAAAATGGCCACAACCAGAATATGCCAAATGCTGAGCCCCATTAGCGGTCGTCCTCTTCATCATCTTCGTCTTCATCGTCGGAATCTTCGTCTTCGTCATCTTCGTCGAAGTCTCCGTCTTCGTCATCACCATAATCCTCGTCGTCGCCGTCTTCATCATCGGCGTCGTCATCGGAATCTTCATCGTCGCTGTCTTCGTCGTCCCCGTCGTCTTCATCATCGAAGTCGCCATCGTCGTCGGAATCTTCGTCGTCTTCACCGTCGAAATCGTCCCCGTCCTCATCGGCGTCATCATCGCCGCCGCTGGCCGTGGTTTCGTTTTCCGTATTTTCGGCGCCGTCACCCTCTTCGTCAAAACCGACTTCGTCGTTTGCGTCGGGTTTGCCCAGCAGGTCTTCGTCGGTAACTTCGTTGGGGTCGATGTCTTCTTTGCCCGCGCCTTCTTCGAACAGGTCGCCCGTGGTCGGCATGGCTTCGATAGCCGGACGTTTGTCGAGCAGGCCGGCTGCCTTCAGCTCTTCCATACCCGGCAGGTCTTCCAGTTTTTCAAGACCGAAGTGGTCAAGGAAGGCCTGCGTGGTCAGCCAAGTGACGGGGCGGCCCGGCACTTCGCGGCGTTTGCCCGGCTTAATCCAGCCTGCTTCCATCAGCGCATCAAGCGCACCCGGGCTGGTTGCCACGCCGCGGATGTTTTCAATCTCCGCGCGCGTCACCGGCTGGTGGTAGGCAATAATCGCCATGGTTTCCATCGCCGCGCGGGTAAATTTCTTGGGCTGTTCTTTTTCAAGGCGCAAGTGATGGCCAAGGTCGGCCGAGGTGCGCAGCGCCCAGCGTTTTTCACGCTGCACCAGTATCACGCCGCGCGCGGCGTAATGCTCTTTCAGCATCTCAAGCACGTCGGGGATAAGCATCACGCGGTCTTCGGGGAAACGCTCGGCAATTTGCTGCACGGTCAGGGCATGCGGCGCGGCAAACAAAATCGCCTCGACCAGACGCAGGTCATCCTGCGTGATTGCGGGCATTTCGCGCTCTTCGCCGTCTTCGGCTTCACCTTCTTCAGACGCTTCGGAAACTTCCGCTTCGTCCGCGCTCATCTCTTCGGCCATATCTTCGTCAGCCAAATCTTCTTCGGCTTCGTCGGCGGCGAAGGCTTCTTCCGCGAAAGCTGCGGCGGCTTCCGCATCTTCGGCGGTTTCTGCCTGCGCGTCGATTTCTTCGGTCATCGTGTCGATGACGTCAGCGGTTTCCTGCGCGTTTTTCTTTTTTGCTTTGGCCATGTTTCTTATGCCTCTTGTTTATCTGTATCATGCGCGGCTGCTTCGGCAGCTTTGCGTTTGGCTTCTTCTTCTGCGGCTTCTTCCGCCAGCAGCAATTCCCATTCCTCGTCTTCGGTCAGGACGCGCGGGGCAGCTTCTTCGGCAACTTCGATAGCGGTTTCGACGGCCGCTTCAACGGCAGAGGTTTCTTCAACAACCTCAGGCACGGTCACTTCTTCCGTGTTTTCTGCCGCCACTTGCATATCCGGCGCAGATGTTTCATCCGCTTCCGGCTCCAAAAGCGCAACTTCAACGTCGGCTTCGTCGATATGGGCTTCTGGCGCCGTATCGCCCAAGGCCTCGGCGCCGAAATCATCTTCGCCATCATCTTCGCTATCCGAAGACGGCACATAGCGGGCGGCGGGTGCAGCGTTCGCCTCGGCCAGCGCCTGTTCGGCGGCAAGGCGTTCGGCTTCTTTCGCGGCTTCTTCCGCCTGCTGTTCCGCCAAATCGTTTTCGGCGAAGGCGATATCTTCGGCGCTGATGCCGCTTTCTTCTTCGGGTACGGCGGGCGGCGGCACTTCGTCGTCTTTTTCACCGGGACGGCGGATGTAGATGGGGCCGTAATTCTTTTCCTGATGGATTTTAAGAAGCCCGCGTTTCGCCATTTCAAGCGCGCCGCCAAAGGTCGATGCGACCGCAGAGCGTTTGACGATTTTTTCCTTCACCCCGCCCGGCAGGAACATAAACAGCGATACCCATTCCTGCGGAATCTTGCCGAGCATGTGCTCCATCCGCTCAATCGCTTCTTCGAGCGAGAAGAGTTTCACCGGATTGAGTTTATAAACCGCGTTCTGCTGGCGCTGCTTGATATCGCCATAGGCGCGCAGCAGGTCATAGAACGTCATTTCATAGCGCGGAACGTATTCGGTCTTGAGGCCTTCCGGCTCCCCGCGCGCAAAAACGTTGTAGCCAAGGCGCGGCAGGTGGAACAGGTCGTTGGCAACCTTGCGCATCGCCTCAAGACGGCGCAGCTGGAATTGCAGTGCTTCGGCCAAATCCTGCGCGGAGGGTTCGGCCTGTTTCTTTTCTTCCTGCGGTATCAGCATGCGGGATTTCAGATAAGCCAGCCACGCAGCCATGACCAGATAATCGGCAGCCAGTTCGAGGCGCAGCGCGCGGGCTTTCTCAATGAAATCGATATATTGATTGGCGAGCGCAAGAATGGAGATTTTGGCAAGGTCAACTTTCTGGTCGCGCGCCAGAGTCAAAAGCATGTCAATCGGCCCATCGAAGTCGCCGAGATAGAGCATCAGCTGCTCGCCCTCGCTGCGTTCGTTCAAAAGGTCGTCTTCGAATTTTGATGCTTCCGCTTCGCTCATATCCGTCAGCCGGTCTTTCTTTGTTGCAGCAGGGCTGCGAGTTTTTCATGCAGTGCTTCGCGTGCGCCGCCGTTGTCATTGCCCGAAGCGGGAAACGCCATGCGTTGCCGCTCCGCCTCTGCTATCCGCTGCGCGGCTTCTGCCGAAACTTTCGGCGTCGCCGCGAGGGCTTGCGCGCGCTCTTCAAACGGGGCGTTGCATATCATGGTCAAATCCATGCCCGCCGCCATCGTCCGCGCCACGCGGTCTTCGATAGTGCCGCCGAGCGCCTTCATCGAAATATCGTCGGCAATCAGCACCCCGTCAAAGCCCATATCCCCGCGTATCACGTCACGGGTGACGCGGGCGGAAACTGTGGCAGCAGAATCAGAATCTAATGATGAATATACAACATGCGCCGCCATCGCCCAAAGCGCCGTTTTCATATTTGTTTGAGCCAAATATTTGAAGGGCTTGAAGTCCGTTCTTGAGAGAACATCTGCCGGAACATCCACAACCGGAAGGCCGAAATGGCTATCCACCCGTGCGCGGCCATGACCCGGAATATGTTTCATAACCGGCGTCACCTGCCCCGCCAGAAGCCCGCGGCAGACCGCCTCGCCCAGCTGACCCACCATATCGGGGCTGTCGCTGAAGGTACGGCTGGCAGACAAAAATTCATGGCAATCCGGCGCCGGAACATCCACGACAGGCGCACAATTGACGGTGATGCCCATGTCGGCAAGGTCAAGCGCCATCAGATAGGCGCTCATGCGCGTGGCCTCTATCCCCTGCGCCGTTTCTTGCTGCGCCAGTTCGCCGAAAAGCTTGGCGGCGGGGTATTCGCGGAATTCAGGCGCGCGCAGGCGGGCAACGGTGCCGCCCTCCTGGTCAATCAACACGGGCAGGTCGGCACGGCCGACCGCTTCGCGCACGGAGGCGACCAAATCGCTCACCTGCTGTTTTGATACGCAGTTGCGTTTGAACAGGATGAACCCCGCCGGTTTTTCCGCCGCGAAAAGCGCGCGTTCTTCCGCCGTCAGCTCCGTGCCTGCCGCATCGACGATAATCGCCTTCATATCCTGCCAACCGTTCATGATATTACCTCACCACCATGCAGCCGCCCGGATTGGCGGATTTGAGAACATCGCAAATTTCGCGTGCGCGCGCTTCGCTCAGCTTGCCGGCTTGCAGGCGGTTGAAAACGCCCTTGGCGCCAAGGTCGATGCGCTGTGTGCGCATATCAAGGCCTTTGAGAAGCTCCGGATGTTTTTGCTGGAGCTTTTTCCAGTCCGTCGCCGCCCCTTCGGTATTGCGGTAAGAGCCGAGCTGGATATAAACCGTCCCGCCCGCGCTGGCGGCAGCTACAGGCTTTGCAGCTTGCGTAGCAGGTTTTGCAGCCGGCGTGTCCGCTTCTGCCGTTTTGGCCACGGGCGGCTTTTGCACCGGTTTCTCCGCCGCGGCTTTCGCTGCCGTTTCTTTCACAGGCTCTTTTTCAGGGGCAATTACTTTTTCGGTCGCAATGCCCACCTTTTTCAAACTCGCATCCGGCGTAGCAGGTTTTTCTTCCGCCGTTTTGATGACAGCGTCTTTATCTACGGGCTCTTCGGTGCCCGGCAGCAAACGCTCCACGCGCTGCTTGCCTTTGTTGTCGAGCGGGTCGAACACCGTGCTGTCCTGATGCGGCACTTTCATGCCGCCCGGATCGTCCGGCGTGAATTTATAGGCGGCTTTTTCGGCCAGCACCACGGGCACGTCGGCGGCTTCCTGCGCCTCTTCGCTCGTCGGGTAGGCGTACCAGATGATGGCCGCGAAGGCGACCAGCGCAAGAACGCTGAGGCCGCCTTTGGGCAGTACACGCTCCGGCGGCGGCGGCGGGCGGCGCCCGACGTAGAAAGAACCGAGATTTTCGTCTTGGGGTTTTTGCTCTTCGCTCATTATCCGTGCAACTCCTCCAGTGGTGTGACGCCCATAACGGTCAGGCCGGAGGCGATGACCGTTGCAACAGCCCGCACCAGCGCAAGGCGCGCATGGCTGAGGCCTCTGTCGTTTTCGTGCAGGAAACGCAGGCTGTTATCTTCGCGCCCCTTGTTCCAGAAAGCGTGGAATTCCGCCGCCAGTTCCTGCAAATAGAACGTGATGCGGTGCGGCTCCGCCGCTTCTGCGGCCTGTTCCACATGGCGCGGCCATGCGGCCATCAGGCGCACGAGTTTCAATTCATCTTCACTGGCAAGGCGGCTGACGTTAGCCTCGCTCAGCGATGCGCCATCGGATGCCATATCCGGAAACATTTCCTTGGCGTTGCGCAGAACGGAATGGCAGCGCGCATGCGCGTACTGCACATAGAAAACCGGATTGTCTTTGGACTGCTCGACCACTTTGGCAAAGTCGAATTCCAATGTCTGGTCGCTGCTGCGCGTCAGCATGATGAAACGGATAACATCCTTGCCCACTTTGTCGAGCATGTCGCGCAGCGTCACAAAAGTGCCCGCACGCTTGGACATGCGTACAGGTTCACCGTTATCAAACGTATGCACAATCTGGCAAAGCTTCACATCGACATCCGCCTCGCCGCCCGAAACGGCTTTCACAGCCGCGCGGATACGCTTGACGTAGCCGCCGTGGTCCGCGCCAAGGATGTCAATCAGGTGCTTCGCACCGCGGTTGTATTTATCCCAGTGATAGGCGATGTCGTTGGCGAAATACGTCCACGAACCATCCGATTTTTTCAGCGGTCGGTCGGTGTCATCGCCGAACTCCGTTGCCTTGAACAGTGTTTGCGGGCGCTCTTCCCAATCATCGGGCTTTTTGCCCTTGGGCGGCTCGAGAACGCCGGTGTAGATAAGCCCCTGGTCTTCGAGCGCCTTGAAAGCCTTATCGACCGCGCCCGCATCAATCACCGCCTGCTCGGACGAAAACACGTCGTGATGAATCCCCATATCGGCAAGGTCGGATTTAATCTCCGCCAGCATCATTTCAAGCGCGGCAGCTTTGCAGACCGGATGCCATTCGACCTCGTCTTTACCCAGCCATTTGTCGCCATCGCGTTTGGCTATCATCTGGCCGACGTCTTTCAGATATTCGCCCGGATAAAAACCCGGCGGAATTTCGCCGATGCTCTCGCCCAATGCTTCGCGGTAGCGCAAATAGACGGAGCGCCCGAGAATATTCACCTGATTGCCCGCATCGTTGATGTAGTATTCACGCACAACATCAAAACCTGCTTTTTGCAAAAGCGACGCCATCGCATCGCCCACCACCGCGCCGCGGGCATGCCCAACAGTCAGCGGCCCCGTCGGGTTGGCGGAGACGTATTCGATATTCACTTTTTTGTTTTGCCCCATGCCGCTGTTGCCGAAATGGATACCGGCAGAAAGCACATTGCGTACCGTCGCCAGCCATGCGGAACTGTCGAGGCGGAAATTCACAAAACCCGGCCCTGCGACGGTGACTTCGGTCACACCGTCGAGCCCCTTGATTTTCTCGGCAATCATCTCGCCCAGCTGGCGCGGGTTTTTACCCGCAGGTTTTGACAGCACCATGGCGGCGTTGGTGGACATGTCGCCATGGCTGGCATCGCGCGGCGGCTCCACCGTCACGCGCGTAAAATCAAGCCCTGCCGGCAGGTCGCCCGTTTGCGACATGTGGGTGAGGATTTCGACGATATCGTTTCTGTATTCCTGAAAGATGTTCATTTTATTTTTCTTCTTTTTCTTAGCGCATCATCTGATAGGTATCGAAAAGTTCCTTGTGCTCCAACAGGGCCAGACGGTCGGTCATGCTGGCGATGTAATCGGCAACGCTGCGCGCATGCCAGTCTTTCGCCTTCCACCCCTTGGGCGTATTTTCAATCTGCGCCTGCCATTCCGGCGGCAGGCAGCGGCGGTGTTCCATGAACACGGCGAACAAATCCTGCACGCACTGGAAAACCTTGCGGCGCACGCGGCTGACCTGATGGTGACGGTAAAAATGCGCCCAGAGGAAATCGCGCAGCTGGCGGTCCTTTTTGCGCAGGTCTTCGGACATCGCGACCGTCTGCTGTTTCGCATGGCGGATGTCGTCTGCGGTTTGCGGCTTCAGCACGGCAAGGCGTTTTTTGGTTTCGCCCAGCACGTCGATAACATAGACGCCCATGACATCGCGGATGGTTTCCTGCGTCAGGCGGTAATTGTCGATGTTCGGCCATGTCTTGCGCTTTTCATGCATAATGGCCGCGACCCAATCAACCTGCTCAAGGTCTTTGAGCGAGAACATGCCTGCCGACAAGCCATCGTCAAGGTCATGGCTGTTATAGGCGATATCGTCGGCGATGCCGGCGATTTGCGCCTCCAGCGAGGCGTAGGTATCCAGCTTGAGGTCGATTTTATGGCGCAGTTCGTCCAGCGTCACTTCGAAATGCGATTTCTTCTGGCTTTTACGCACCACGGGGCCGTTATGCTTGACCAGACCCTCGAGGGATTCCCACGTCAGGTTCAGCCCGTCGAAATCCGGATATTTCTTTTCCAGCTTCGTCACCACACGCAGCGTCTGGTCGTTGTGGTCAAAACCGCCATAGGGCTTCATGCACTCGGCCAGCGCATCTTCGCCCACATGCGCAAAAGGCGTATGGCCGACGTCATGCGCCAGCGCGGCAACCTCGGCCAGGTCCTGGTCGCATTTGAGCAGCCGCGACAGCGAGCGCGCGACCTGCGCAACCTCGATGCTATGACTGAGGCGTGTGCGGAAGTGGTCGCCTTCGTGATACACGAAAACCTGCGTTTTGAATTTCAAACGGCGGAAGGCTTGCGAATGGATGATGCGGTCGCGGTCACGCTCGAAATCGCCGCGGGTCTTGCTCGGCGGCTCCGCGTACATGCGGCCGCGGCTTTGCTCGGGGCGGCTGGCGAAACGTGCAAGGCCATCGGCGGCCAGCATCTCGCTCAAGGGCTCTGCCCGCTTCACAGGGGCGGGTGCAGCCACCTTGGCCGGCTTTTTTGCCGGCTTCGCAGATGATGATTTGGCGCGTGTTGCCATCGGCCCCTCCCGCATGCGGAATAGTATTGATTTACAAGGCTTTTAAAGCATATTTCGCCCGCGAATAAAAGCGGAATGTCGTACCCGCCGCGCCCCCTGCCACGGGCAAAAGGCTAATCGCCACTTTCTATAATAAAATCAATAAGTAAGCCTGTTTTTTGAATGTCTTCGTACTCTGCCCACATCTCGCGCGCGGCGGCCTGTGCGCTGCGGCAGCAATCATCCAGCGTGTTTTCCTGTATCACAAGCCCGACGAGGTCGTCGCTTGTTGCGACCCATACGCCGTCTTCTGCCTGCCATTCCACCCGAATTGAAACCGTGCGCGCCATGTCCGCCCCTCTTGAAATTCAGCGTCTTAGCAACATATTGCAAATTATGTTCGATTATCGCGGTTTTTCGCGCTAAAACCAGAAAAACACGATATTCACCTGATTTTTCCAAGCGGAGAGCGACATGACCGGCACCCAGACCACCACAACCAGCGGCACCACCCCCTCCGCCCGTGCAAACGGCATGCTGGTGCATTTGACCGACAGCGCCGCCGCGCGCCTGCTGGCCATGCGCGAAAAAGAAGGCAACGACAAGCTGATGCTGCGCGTAACCGTGCTGGGCGGCGGCTGCTCGGGCTTTCAATACCAGCTGGACGTGACGGACGACGTGAACGAAGACGATGTGACGTTTGAAAAAAACGGCGCGGTTCTGGTGACCGATGACATTTCCCTGCCCTTCATCAACGGCGCGGAAATCGATTTCGTCAGCGACATGATGAAATCGGCCTTCAAAATCCGCAACCCCAATGCGGCGGCGGGCTGCGGCTGCGGTAAATCTTTCAGCACGAAATAATCACGCGGTGATGCGCACTTCCGCGTTTTGCGCATCCACTGACAGATGCGGCGTTTCGCCCTGTGCCATTTGTTCGTAAAATTCATCGCCAAGCCCCGTGATGCACGGCACCCCCATTTCGCGGGCCACCACACAGGCGTGCGACAGCACACCCCCGTTTGCAAAAAGCACCGCCGCGGCTTGCGAAAAATAAACTGTCGTTTCTGGCCGCGCGTGGCGGAAAATGAATATTGGCCTATCCGCATACTGCGGCGCGTCTTGCAGCCGTTTGACCACAATGCCCTGTCCAGCTGCCTGCCCGCCCGAAACGGTCAGGCCGCGAAACAGCCCTGCGGAAACCAGCCCTCCCGCCGCCTTTTGCACATCCGGCACGGACAGGGGCGCAAGCGCCAGACCCGCCGCCGTTTCGCCTGCCCAGAAAAAGGGCGGCAAGCTGCGGCTGTATGCGCTTTCGGCGGCATCGGCAAACATGGCGTGCCATGCCGGCGACAATGCCGTGCGCCGCACCTGCAATGCCTGTAGCCAGCGGAATGTCTGGCGGTGCATCGCGGGCGCCCTGTCCGGCGCGGCCAGATATTCCGGCATGCGCGCGGCAGCAGCCGCATTCAGGCGCATCAACAACACCTGCACGGCAAGGCCGAGGGCGAGGCTTTCGGCAATTGCATCCGCATCCGGCTTTGTGATGTCGCGCAGCCTGTCCTGCACAAAACGCGTCACACGCCACTGCGCCGCCATCACACGCGGGATGCTGCGTATTTTATGCGGCGTGACAAAACGAAACCCCCGCGCGGCATCGGGCATGGCGACCGCCGTGCCGTCACTCAGAATAACCGCAAGGGCGGAGCCGTTCAGATAGGGCGCCCCCTGATGCCAGAAAATCATTTGCACATCCGCAGGCGGCGGCGTCATGCCCAGCATTTTCAGCGCACGCCGCCACGGCGATGTACTGTCGGCAAGGCTGAATATCCCTTCGAACCGCGCGCGCACGGCATCGGAAAAATCGCGCTGCGCGACGCTTTCTTCGGGGAAAGACAGCCAGAGAATTTCCTGCGCCATGTCAAAGGCTCCCCAGTCCGCCAAAGGCATAAATGCGGTAGGGCACGACCACAAAAATGCGGTCGCCATCGATGACGGGCGCTGCACTGCCGCCGCTTAAAACCGGACGGCGGCGGATTTCTTTACCGCTCAAGGCGTCGCGGAGGGTAAAGACACCATCGGCGCTGGTGGCGGCGACCAGCGGTGCCTTGCCGCCTGTACGCTCCACAAAAACTGCGCCCGCCATAAATTCCGTGCCGACCTTGGCCTGCCACCTTGTTTCGCCGGTTGCGCCGTCAAGCGCGACCAGCTCCCCCGATTTCAGGGTGAAAAGCGCAAGGTCATGCGCGGGCAGATAATCGCCCGGGTCAATCGCCATATTCGGCAGCGGGCGTTGCCAGATGATGCTGCCGTCCTTGGGCGACAGGGCATAGGCCATGCCCATATCGTTATCGCGCTTCACACCGATTTGCCCGCGGCCCGTTGTGGTGATAATCCGCTTGCCATCCGCGCTGATAACGGGCGCGCCCCACGGTTGTCCCTCTACCGCCGTTTGCCAAGTCACCTTGCCCGTTTCGGCATCAAGTGCATAAAAAACGCTTTGCGGCACGGATTCATCCGGCTGCGCGGCGGCATAAACATGCCCGCCCGCTACCAGCGGCGTTGCATCCGTATGGCCGATACGCGCATGCCAAAGGACGCCGCCATCTTCGCTGCGCACCGCCCAAAGTCCGCCGCCGCCGGTGGGCAGGAAAAGATATGCGCCGTCATGGCTGCGTGCGGGCGGCGATTCAATATGGCCAAGAAACTGGCGCTGCCATATCACCTCCGCCTTCGGTATGCGCAGCGCGCTCAGCATCGCCGCGCGGGTATGGTGCAAACCTTCACCGATATAGACGGTATGCGCATCGCCTTTGCCGACGGTAAAAATCGGCTCCGACTGAGGCAGGGTCCAGAGCCATTCGCCCGTGGCGGCATCATAGCCCTCCGCCGTATTTTTATACGTCCCCGTAACCAGCACGCCCTGCGATAGCACAGGTGTTGCCAGCTGTGCGTTTTTTACCTGCACGGCATAAATCTCGTCAAAGCTTTCCATGGGCGCGGGCACGGGGGATTTTTTCTGCTCTGCATAGCGCATAATTTTCGGATGTTCGGCGGATGGGATGTCTTTGGTGCCTTCGTAGCGCACTATTTTATCAGGCGTGCGCAAATAAACCGCAACCGCCGCCCCCGCAAAACTGCCGAGCGCCAAAACCGCTGCAATAATAACCACCAGCCGCCGTCGATGCCACAGGGAGCCCACCGTCGCCGCCACAGCCCCCACCCCCGCCAGCAAAAGCGGCACGATTTCCACCAGCGGCAACAGCATGGGGAAAAAATACAAACGATGACGGTTACGATATAAACGAAGGGGACGCCGCACTTGCCACCTATCCTTTTCTTGCCCATTATACATGCGCCGGAAACAGACGCTTGAAGTTTTGACGACGCGGGCGGGCTTTTCCTTGGGTTATTAAAAATCACCGCTGCATCAGGGATTTGCACATGAAAATCGCCAGCTGGAACGTCAATTCCGTCAATATGCG
>DDBY01000210.1 GCA_002334985.1 Micavibrio sp. UBA2020 | reverse complement strand
GAAAACGGTATCGGCGTTATGGGCACGACCGGCTTTGAAGACGCTTGGGAAATCGCAGCACGCTGGGATGGTCAATTCGAAGGCGTTGGCATCAGCGTCGGCGCTGGCTACACCACGGTTGATAACGCAGCTGGCGGCTCTGAGCCGGAAGGCTGGAACGTTGGTTTCAACGTTGCTTGGAACGCGTTCTCCTTCGGTGCAGTTTACCTGGAAGAAGATGAAGCTGACGTAGCTAACACGGCTGACCTCGAAACCACGACCTGGGTTGTCGGCGCTGCTTGGGACAACGGTCCCTGGCACGCTGGTGCTTCCTACCTGAACCGCGAAGACGAACTCGCTGGTGCAGACGTAGAATCCTACAAAGCAACTGTTGGTGGTGGTTACACCTTCGGTCCTGGCATGACCTTCCGCGGCGCTCTGGCTTGGGGCGAAGCTCCGGTTGCTGGTGCTGAAGAAGAATTCACCCAGTTCACCATCGGTACCGACATCAGCTTCTAATGTTGCGCAGGTGTAAACCTGCCCTCATCAAGAACTTGATAAAGAGGGGCGGCCTTTATAAGGCCGCCCTTTCTTTTTTGCGGCATACAGCGCGCCGCCGCTAAGAACGATAAACAAACACGTCATGCCCGCCCCCGCGCGGGGCGGCGAACGTGCCACGCCCCCACCAAGTCATTCCTGCGCAGGCCGGAATCCAGAAACCCCTCCGTTCAAACCATCCGCCGCCCGTTATTTGACGCCGGCTTCGCCAGACTGGACACCGGCCTCCGCCGGTGTGACGACTGCTTTTTTTGCGGGCTTTGTCTTGTGCCGCGCTTGCTTTCGCGCCGCGCAGCCGCTCCTGCAAATGTTGCTCCGCTCTCCCTCCCGTCATTCCGGCGCAGGCCGGAATCCAGAGAACTCTCCACCCGAACCACCCGCCGCCAGTGCTTTGACACTGGCTTCGCCAGACTGGACACCGGCCTTCGCCGGTGTGCGGCCGCTTTCTTGGTGGGCGTACAGGCGGGGCTTGTGGTGATTGCAAGCGCAGGGCGCTTCGGGCAGGATGGCGGGGGGAGAAAAAAGGGGATGCCCATGATTTTACTCGGCGTGATTTTTATTGTGATTGTCGCCATGGCGGTTGTCGCTTCGGCGCGGCCATGGAAGGCCTCGGCCAAAATCTGCACGGCGGACAATCCCATGCCGGCGGGCGGCACGGGCGCGCGCTGGTATCATCCCGATACCGACAGCGTCGATGAAAACGGCCCGCGCAGCCGCCGCCGTTGCCGCCACTGCGGGCTTGAAATCGACTACGCGGGCGATTGACCTGCCTGCCGCGCGCCGCAAAAAAACTTGAAATCACGCCCCCGCGGGCTAGATTGGCCAGAACAAAAACGGGAGAGAGATTTGCATAAACAATCCGGATACAAACATCAGAACCCCGCCGCCGTTGCCTTGGCCGCCTTTATGTCCTTGTTTGCCGAAGCCGCAAATGCCAACAGCAATTCCGCCGTCGGCGGTGCGACGGTCGATGCGGGCAAGACCGCGGTTGAATGGCGCATTGCCATGTCCGAAGACGACGAAGACGCCGGACAAGATGGACGTGTCCGTACGCGCGTACACTTGGACCACGCGTTTTCAAGCCTTTACGCGGCGCGTCTTGTTTATAACGTCGATAAACGCAAAGACGACAATTTCGAATTCAGCGGTCTTAGTCTGCAAAACCGCTTCCATGTTCTGAAAAAAGAAGACTACGGTTTCGATGGCGGCATCCGCCTGAATTATACTTTTGCCGATGGCGACAAAAAGCCCGATGTGCTGTCGCTGCGCTTTTACCAGCAAATCCCCTACAAGGCGTGGGAAGTCCGCTTTAACCAGATTTTCGAAACCGAAATCGGCGAAGAGCGTGACGGCGGCTTGCTGGCCGAATGGCGCACGCAGGTGACATACGCGGTGAACGACAACCTGCGTCTCGGCCTCGACCTGTTTCACGACCTTGGCAACCTTGAACACCAATCCGGCTACAGCGCGCAGGAACACGCGGCAGGCCCCGTGCTCAAGGCGAAACTCGGCGGCGGTTATAGCATCGAAGCGGCCTACCGCGTCGGTATTTCCGACGCCTCCGCCGACCAGTCGGGCACGTTCATCCTGACCAAAAGCTGGTAAGCGCGGGCGCGTCTTTACGGCTCTTGGGCTTTGGGCTGCGTTTTCGTTTAGCCCCCGCCCGTCATTCCGGCGCAGGCCGGAATCCAGAAATCCCGCCGCCCAAATCCTCCGCCGCTGCTGGACACCGGCCTTCGCGGATGTGACGGCTGTTTTCAAATCAGGGCGGCGGCTGACTTTACCCGTCTTTGACTTTACGGGGCGCGCGTCCCTATAATGGCGGACGTTTTTGCGGGGGGTTTGCATGCATCTCAAATACATTTCCATCACAGGCGCGGACGATGCCGTTGACCCGTCGCATCTGGTTGCTCTGTCGCATGAATTTCCGGCGGCGGAATGGGCAATTTTGCTGCTGCCCTCGCGCGCGGGCACGCCGCGCTTTCCCAAAATAGACTGGATAAAATCTTTCGCCCAACAGGCTGAGGGTTGCAACACCGCCATGCACCTTTGCGGTGATGCGCTTTTGGGTTTTGTCGCGGGCGATGCAGCCATTCTGGATGCCATGCAGGGTTTTTCGCGCATCCAGCTGAACCTTAAATTCGGCGACGTCGAGGGGCAGTATGATGAAAACGCGCTGCTGGCGCGCGTGGCCGATAACCCGCGCTGGCAATTCATCATTCAATACGCCAAGGACAAGCAGGGGCTTTTGCCGCTGCTCAAAGACATTCCCAACCACGCCGTGCTGTTCGACGAATCCGCCGGCCGCGGCATTTCGCCCGATAGCTGGGATGCGCCGCTGGCGGGGCATTTCTGCGGCTATGCGGGCGGCCTACGCCCCGATAACGTCGCGCAAAACCTCGAGGTCATCGCCAAGGTCGCTGCCGGACAGGAAACATGGATTGATATGGAAACAGGCGTGCGCACCGATGATGTTTTCGACCTCGCCAAAGTGCGCCGCGTGCTTGAAATCGCCAGTCCCTACGCCGGAAAAGCGGACTGATAATGCAGCGCGCCGCGCCTTGTTTGCCAAAGTGGTTGATTTAAAGCGGCCGCGGGGGTTAAATCATCCCCGTATTGTGCGCTGCGATAGAAACGGGGCAACCCCGCGCGCGCCGCAAACTTGACGTTGAATATGACCTTCCCCTCTTTGCAAAAGGAATGATGCTCATGACACAGGCTCAGGACCCCGTCGTTATCGTTGGTATGGCGCGCACCCCCATCGGCGCGTTTCAGGGCGAATTCTCCGCGCTCAGCGCCTCCGACCTCGGCAAAATCGCGGTCGAGGCCGCTGTGAGCCGCGCAGGTCTTCAGCCTGCGGACATCGAAGAAGTTCTCATGGGCTGCGTTTTGCAGGCTGGCCAAGGTCAGGCGCCTGCCCGTCAGGCCGCGCGCAAGGCGGGACTGCCCGACAGTGTGCCTGCAACCACGATTAACAAAATGTGCGGCTCCGGCATGAAAGCCGCGATGCTGGCGCACGACAACCTGATTGCAGGCGCGGCCAGTATCATGGTTGCGGGCGGCATGGAAAGCATGACCAACGCGCCCTATCTGCTCGACAAGGCGCGCGGCGGTTTCCGCATGGGGCATGGCAAGGTTTCCGACCACATGTTCCTTGATGGTCTTGAAGACGCCTACGACAAAGGCCAGCTGATGGGCGTTTTCGCCGATGAAACCGCACGCAGCTGCCAGATTACGCGCGAAGATCAGGACAACTTCGCCCTGCAATCGCTGAACCGCGCGCAGGAAGCAACCAAAGGCGGCGCGTTTTCGTCTGAAATCGTGCCCGTTGTCATGAAATCCAAAACCGGTGACGTGACCGTGACCGAAGACGAAAGCCCCAAGAAAGCGAAGCCGGAAAAAATCCCGACGCTGAAGCCTGCCTTCGGTGCAGACGGCACGGTGACGGCGGCGACCTCCAGCTCTATTTCCGACGGCGCGGCGGCGCTTGTCATGATGCGCAAATCCGAAGCGGACAAGCGCGGGCTTAAAATCATCGCCACCATCCGCGGCCATGCCAGCCATGCGCAAAAACCGTCCGAATTCACCATCGCCCCCATTGGCGCAATGCAAAAGCTGTTCGATAAAACGGGCTGGAGCGCGAAAGACGTTGACCTTTTTGAAATCAACGAGGCCTTCGCCGTGGTCACGCTGGCCGCGATGAAGGAAATGGGCCTGCCCGCTGAAAAAGTTAACGTCAACGGCGGCGCTTGCGCCCTCGGCCACCCCATCGGGGCGACGGGTGCGCGTATCATGGTCACGCTTCTGGCGGCCATGGAAAAACGCGGCGTGACGCGCGGTGTTGCCGCGCTTTGCATCGGCGGCGGCGAAGGCACAGCCATCGCACTGGAGCGCGCGGCCTGATAAAAAAGGCGCGCTGAAATACTCCGGTGACACGCAAAACGACCAAAAAGAAAAAAGGGCTGCGGGCAACGCCCCGCAGCTCTTCTTCTTCGCCGAAGCGCAAACGCAGCGGCGGCGGGCGCGGCTTTTCGTGGTGGCGGCTTTTTTTCACGCTCGGTCTTTTCGGCTTTGCGGGGTTTATGCTGGTGCTGGCGTGGTTCGCCTATGACCTGCCGGATACGCGCGAAGTCCAGCCCGTCGATAAACGCCCCAGCATCACCGTGCTGTCGCATGACGGCACCATGATTGCGCGCTACGGCGGGCTTTCCGGCGACATCGTCAAGGTGCGCGATTTGCCGCCGTATGTCGCGGGCGCGGTCATGGCGATTGAAGACCGCCGTTTTTACAGCCATTTCGGCGTTGACCCGCTGGGTCTTGCCCGCGCGATGTGGGTGAATGTGCGCGCGCGCCGCTTTGCGCAGGGCGGTTCCACCATCACGCAGCAGCTGGCGAAAAATCTTTTCCTGACGCCCGACAAAACCATCCGCCGCAAGGTGCAGGAGGCGATGCTCGCCCTTGTTATCGAATGGCGGCATGACAAGGATGAAATTCTTTCGGCTTATCTGAACCGCGTTTATTACGGCTCCGGCGCTTATGGCATCGACAGCGCGGCGCGCACCTATTTCGGCAAGCGCGCGAAAGATTTGACGCTGTGGGAAAGTGCCGTTCTGGCCGGACTTTTGAAAGCGCCGTCGCGCTATTCGCC
>DDBY01000069.1:16979-21042 GCA_002334985.1 Micavibrio sp. UBA2020 | reverse complement strand
GCGACGGGCGTGCAGGAAGCGATTTACACGCTTCTGATGATGAAACACGGTTTCATCTGCGCGTCTGCCAACGTGGAAACGCCGGATGCGGAAGCCGAAGGCATGCCGCTGGTGCGCACCCGTCAGGACGGCGTGAACATCCAGCACGCGATTTCCAACAGTTTCGGCTTCGGCGGCACCAACTGCACGCTCGGCTTCTCCAAAATCAGCTGATTTAAAAAAGAAAGAACAAAAAAATGACAGGCAAACTGATGCAGGGCAAGCGCGGGCTGGTAATGGGCGTGGCAAACGACCATTCCATCGCCTGGGGCATTGCCAAAACCCTGCATGAACACGGCGCAGAAATGGCGTTCACCTATCAGGACGAGCCGTTCGGCAAGCGCGTGCGCCCGCTGGCGGACAGCATCGGCGCGAAACACGTTGTGCAGTGCGACGCGTCGAGCGAGGAAAGCCTCGACAACCTTTTCGCCTACCTGAAAAAGGAATGGGGCAGCATAGATTTCGTTGTGCATGCCATCGCTTTTTCGGACAAGAACGAGCTGAAGGGCGCTTATGTCGATACCACCCTCGGCAATTTCCTGACATCGATGCATGTGTCTTGCTATTCCTTTACCTCCGTCGCGCGCCGCGCGAAGGATATCATGCCGAATGGCGGCAGCATGATTACGCTGTCTTACCTCGGCTCCGAACGCGTCATGCCGAACTATAACGTCATGGGCGTGGCCAAGGCCGCGCTGGAAGCGTCCGTGCGCTATCTGGCCGCCGACCTCGGCCCGCAGGGTATCCGCGTGAATTCTATTTCCGCAGGCCCTATGCGTACGCTCGCGGGTGCGGTCATCGGCAATGCGCGCCATACCTTTAAATTCACGACTCAGGCATCGCCGCTGCAACGTCCTGTGACGCTGGAGGAACTGGGCAATACCGGCCTTTATTTCCTGTCCGACCTGTCGTCCGCCGTTACCGGTGAAAACCACTACGTCGATTGCGGTTTCAACATCATCGCCATGCCGCGCAAGGAAACGATTGACGAAATCGCCGGCGGCAACGGCGGGGAGTAAGCTCTATGCCCTATATCATCACAGCCCATGATTTCCCAAACGCGCTGGATAAGCGTATGGCGGCGCGTCAGGCGCATCTGGATGCGCTGGCGGGTATGAAAGCGGAGGGCAAGGTGCTTTATGCCGCTGCGCTGCTGGACGACAACGGCGACATGGTAGGCTCCATGCTTGTCGTCGATTTGCCGGATACGGCGGCGATTGACGCGTGGCTGGAAACGGAGCCCTATATCCTGCAAGGCGTATGGGATAAATCGCGCATCAGCATCCAGTCCTGCCGTCCGGCACCCTCTGCACCGAAGTAGCGGTGTTGTCATGCCGATGAAAATCGGCATCCATGGTTTTTGCTGCATACCGGCCTGCGCCGGTATGACGGAACAAACGGATAAGCAAACAAAAACCCCCGCAAAATTTTGCGGGGGTTTTTGTTTACGCGTGCCGCGGATTATTTCTTGGCAGCGGCGTAGATTTCGGAGACTTTCGTCCAGTTGACAACCGTCCACCACGCTTTCAGGTAATCCGCGCGGCGGTTTTGGTAGTTGAGGTAATAGGCATGTTCCCACACGTCGTTGCCAAGGATGGGGGTGCCTTTGACTTCGGCCACGTCCATCAGGGGGTTGTCCTGATTGGGGGTGGAGGTGACGACGAGTTTGCCGTCAGCCGTCAGCACAAGCCATGCCCAGCCGGAGCCGAAGCGGCCAACGCCTGCTTTTTCAAATTCTTCCTTGAATTTATCGAGCGAGCCGAAAGTTTCGGTCAGCGCCTTTTCCAGCTCGGCCGACGGTTTGCCGGATTGCGCGGCGGGCGCCATCAGCTGCCAGAAGAACGTGTGGTTCCAATGGCCGCCGCCGTTGTTGCGGACGGCTGCGCTGTATTTGGAAATGTTCGCCACGATGTCTTCCAGCGATTTGCCGGCGAGTTCGGGGGTGGCTTCGATTTGTTTGTTCAGGTTATCGACATAAGCCTTGTGGTGTTTGCCGTGGTGGGTTTCCATCGTCTTGGTGTCGATGACGGGCTCCAGCGCGTCATAGCCATAGGGCAGGGCGGGCAGGTCGAAACCGCCGCCGGCTTTTTGTTCTGCGGCCAGCGCGGGCATGGCGACCATGCAAATGAAAAGCGTTGCGAAAATAACTGATGTCATTTTTTTCATCCTTATTTTGTTCAATCTGGAATTGTTGCGCGCAGAGTATAACACCCCTGCAAGGCTGTGCCATAGCAGATAGCGCCCGCGGCGTTTAAATCAAGCCATGAATCCGTAAACTAACGATGGGGGCGGTATCAGGTTCCCGATTTCAGGTTGCAGACTTTGTTGCCGCCGCAATCCATCTTGCCGCGCAGCGCGGCGCCGTAGGCTTCGAAAATCTGGCGCGAGCTGGCGTTGAGGTGGAAGTCGCCTTCGGGATGCCATTGCACGCCGAGGACGAAACGTTTACCCGGCACCGAAAAGGCTTCAATCAGTCCGTCTTCGGATATGGCCTCCACATGCAGGCCATTGCCGAGGCGGTCCACGCCTTGCTGGTGCAGGGAGTTGACGGCGAATTCGGCGGGCAGGCCGATTTTTTCAAACAGGCCGCCTTTTTCCGCGCGGACTTTATGGGCGGGTGTTTCATACACAATTTTCAGATTATCGCTCTGCGGTTCGCGGTGGTCGCGCTTGCCGGGCAGTTCCTGCACTTTCTGGTGCAGGCTGCCGCCCATGGCGACGTTCATTTCCTGAAACCCGCGGCAAACGGCGATAAGCGGAATGTCTTTTTCAGCCGCGCGGCGGATAAGCGGCAGGGTCGTCGCATCACGCGTGAGGTCGAGCAGTTTTTCATCAAAAACCCGCTCCGCCCCGTAATGGCTGGGGCAAACGTTGGAAGGCGAGCCCGTCAAAAGGATGCCATCCACGAAATCCGTGACGGCGTCGAAGTCAAATCCCTCCGTTACCGGCAGGATAAGCGGCGTGCAGCCGGCAACACTCATCAATGCCTGCACATAGGTATCGCGTACGAAATGGCAGGGCATCTCGTTCTTATAGATGATGTTGCTGGGGATAAGGACGACGGGTTTTTTCTGGCTCATAATCACACAGGCGCGCGGGTGAAGGGGTGTCTCTGTTTACAGTTTAACACATTTTAAACTGTTTTTTCATAGATAACGAAGAATTTTCGCGCGGGCGTTACCGCTTCCCATGTCCCGTTGAAGCCGGCGGGGATAAGAAAGCTTGCGGGGGCGCGGAATTCCTCGGTTTTTCCCGCGTCATCGGTCAGGCGCACGGTGCCTTCGGTCAGCGTGCAGAACTCGTCTTCGCTATAGGAAACGCGCCACTTTCCCGCGCTGCATTCATAAACGCCTGCGCAAAATTCTCCGCTCTTGCTTGTATAGCGGACATCGAAGGCGTGTTCGGGGTTGCCCGATACGACCTTGGTGCTGTCGACGGCGCTGCGCTCCGCGTTTGCAAGGGGGGCGGGGGAGAAATGAACGATGCTCATGGTGCGTGACCTGTTTCCCGTTAAACCGGATACCAGCATAGATAAGGCCGCATGGATTGTCGAGAGCCCGCCCGAGTCTCTCCCGCACCCGCAGATGATTCGCAGGCGGGCTTCGCAGGTGAAGGGCGCATGCCTCTCTGCTCTTCGTGCCGAATGACGCGCGGCATGCATGGGGGCGCGGCGCTTAGTTCGCAGGATTTGAGTGTCTTTGTTTTTCCCTTTTCGTGCGCCGTTTTTTGCAGCGGCTTTGAGATGCTGTTTTTATGCGCGGCGGAAAATTTGCGCGCCTGCATCTGCGCCGAAAAAACAAAAAACGCGCACAACGTTGTGCGCGCGGAGATAAAAATGCGAATACGCATTTATATGCGTATTTATTGCGCTAAATGAAGAAGGGCGCCGTAGCCTGGCGCCCCTCTCAATGCAAGAAAAGTAAGTTCGTAGAACTACTTCTTCTTAGCAACTTTTTTCTTAGCAACTTTTTTCTTAGCAGCAGGTTTTTTTGCTGCTTTTTTAGCAGCAGGTTTTTTTGCTGCT
>DDBY01000069.1:9214-16747 GCA_002334985.1 Micavibrio sp. UBA2020 | reverse complement strand
CTTAGCAGCTTTTTTAGCGGCGGGTTTTTTCGCTGCTTTTTTTACTGCTTTTTTAGCAGCGGGTTTTTTCGCTGCTTTTTTTACTGCTTTTTTAGCAGCGGGTTTTTTAGCAGCTGCTTTTTTCGCGGTTTTCTTTTTCGTAGCCATTTGTTTTCTTCCCTATTTGAAGTTGACACATTAGTCGAATGAAGATTGCTCACTCACTCTCCTAATCATAATTATATTCTAGAACGTGATTCTCCGGCTTGTCAAAACATAATTGACAAGACGGACCCTGCGGGGAAGCAGAGTCCGTCTTGCTGTGTCATTTTGGTTGCAGCGTGATGATGCAGCGCATGCAATCGATAAGATGATGCATCAAGGTGCAGCGGGTGCGTCCGGTTGGTTGTCGAAGTAGCGTGCTTTGACTTCTTCCGCGCTATGTCCATGCTTGGTCATGCACGCGGTGAAGGCGGATTGATGCGCTTCTTCGGTCAATTCTTCGCTGCCTGCCGCAAGTTCGGTCTCGCAGGCCTCCGCGTTTTGCATGAAACGCGCAACATCGGGGGAAACCGCTTCAACACTGCTGTTTTCAGGCGTTTGTACGGCCTGTTCTTCTGCGCTTGCTGCCGGTTTTGCGATGCCGTTCTGTGCTTGCGCCAGATAGGAAACGCTGACGAAGGCAATCAGACCCAGAAGGATGGCAAGGCTCAGGTATTTTTTCATGGTGGCGGGCTCCGGATGAAAGAACAGGGTGGGGAAGAGGCGACGTCTTGTGCAGAGTCGCGCATCCAACAATTCTTGCGCCGCTTTGTTCCTGACGCAAGAGGGGGCGGCGTGTTTATTCGCATCATGTGCATGCGGTGAAGCGAAAGCGTGCGGTGTGATGGATGTGCGTGCATGTCCCTTGGCTCTGTTCGCCAGATGCGCGCGCCAAAAAATGCGCGGCGATTGAAATGAAGAAAAAGCTGCGCGAAAAAAGCTTGGCGTTCATATCGCGCGGTGCGAAAAGCGCATGCGCGTGATGCTCTGGCCTGCGCTGCGAAGTCATGAAAGTCATGTCGCCGCCGTAAAAACATAGCCACATATATATAAGGTAAGGCCAGGGCGCGACAGGCGCTGTACGCCATTTAAGCCATTGAAAATCAATACTATTTTTGCACGCCGAAGGTGAAAATTGCCCGTAACTTGTTCAAAACAAAGCGTAATTCGCCTTCGGTCGGCATCGCTCTTTTTTGACATATATATCGTTATGAGGGAGGGAGTCCATGCGGCGGCGTGCGGGCATAAGCACATGCGCGAACAGATGTTCATTTACTGAGGGGCAGCCGGGCCGCGCGCATGAAAAACCGGGGGCTTTAAATCCCTGAAAGAGCACTGATTTTTCTGGAAAAATGGTGATCCCGCTGGGATTTGAACCCAGGACCCTCTGATTAAAAGTCAGATGCTCTACCGCTGAGCTACGGAATCACATAGTGAAGGATTTGGACATTAAGGTTTTTCCAAACCGTGGTCAAGGTAATAGATGAAAACCTATCTTTTGTAAATTGGAAAAAGAGGCGGATATTTCATTTATTATTAACGCCCTGATATTATGATAAATTACCAAGAAGAGGGCGAAAATGACAGAGCATATCCGCGACGATTTCGACCAGCAGGCGCAACAGCCGCAAAAACATTTTCATGTGCTGGTGCTGGGCGCGGGGGTGATGGGGCAGCGGCATATTGCCTCCATGCGCGAGGTTGCGGAAAAAATTCTGGCGCCGCGGGGTATCACGCTCGACATTGCCGCCGTCGATAAAAGCGAAGCCGCGCGTGCCGCGCTTCCGCCCGCCGTCAAATCTTACGCCGATATGGACGCGGCGCTGGCGGCGCAAAAGCCCGATATCGCGCTCATGGCTTTCAACGACGACCAACATATATCCGCGTTTCGTAAATTGTTTGATGCCTGTCCGGATTTAAAAGCCGTACTGGCAGAAAAACCGCTGACCGAACACCTGCGTGAAGCGCGGGAGATAGAGCCGGAGCTGCGCAAGCGATACCTCAGCATGAATACCGTGGCGAATTTCAGCCCCGTCTTTGACCGCCTGCGCGAAGAGCTGCCGAAGCTTGAAGCCCAAACAGGCGGAAACCTGCGCCCGCTGGGGTTTGAAGCGATATGGGGCAAGAACCGCACAGCGGATACGCGTCCGTCTATCGGTGTGCCGAGCGAGTCGGTGCATGCCTTGTCGATTATCGCCGATATGTTCGGCCACGGGCGTTTATCGATGGAGGCCGGGGATGCACGCAAGGGCTATCTCAGCACCAAGGCAACCGATGTGATTTACGAGATAGATGCGACTTTCCGCTCCGGCAAGACCGGCGTGCCCGCGCTGTTCCATGCCAGCTATGTATTCGAAAGCCAGCACCGCACTGTCACGGCCTATTACCGTGCGGCGGATAACAGCGTTGTGGCGGCGGAGCTTGATTTCGACGTCAAACATAACGGCCAGAACGCCGACAGGCTGCGCCTGCACCGCATCGATGCGTCATCGGGTAAGGTAGAAACGCTGCTGGATGAATATCCGGATAAAATCGTCAACGGCGCCCCGCAGGGCGTATTGCGCGGCGACCGCATTACGGCGTTTATCAGCCTCAGTCTGACCGATTTCCTGACACCGCCGCAAAAGCGCGACCCTGCGCTGGCCGCGCGTCTTAGCAATCTGGACGCCGCGCTGGAGGTGCAGGGGGAGGTGGAGCAGATAAACCCGCAAAACCGCCTGCTGCGCACCGTGCAGGTCGATGCAGACCCGCAAAAGCTGGATAAGCCGAAATATACGTCGATTGCCGATGCGCCCGCGGACGAGGTGAAGGGGCGCCTATCCGCGCTGGAGGCCTTGCAAAAACCCGCCCCGCCGCGCCCCGCGTGGAAGCCGCCCGTGCGCCATTAAGAAAATAATTAGGCTGTTTTTTTGAACCGCTTTTGCAGCGCCTTGCCCACGGACGGGGTGACGAAGTGGCTGATGTCGCCGCCCAGACGTCCTATTTCCTTGACGAAGCGGGAAGACACGAACTGGAACTTGTCCTGCGACATCAAAAACATGGTTTCGATGTCTTTGTTCAGATAGGCGTTCATGCCCGCCATCTGGAATTCATATTCGAAATCCGACACGGCGCGCAGGCCGCGCACGATAACGCGGGCATCGACTTCTTCGACGAATTGCATCAGAAGCTTGCTGAACGGCACGACTTCCCACGACTTTCCCTTGATTTTCGGGTTATTGGCAAGGTCGGTTTCCATCATTTTCACGCGCTCTTCGGTATTGAACAGCGGCCCTTTGCCCGGGTTGTCGGCGACGGCCACGACCAGATGGTCAACGACCTTCAGCGCCCGCTCGATAATATCTAGATGGCCGAGGGTCACGGGGTCGAACGTGCCGGGGTAAACACCGGTCAGGCGTTGTTTCTGCGCACGGGGCGTTTGCGCGCCAGGTTTTTTCGCGGCGGATTTTTTTGTGGATGCTTTTTTCATACGCGCTGTTACCATCTGTTTGTCTAATCAAAATGCGATGTGACGAGATTGAAACAGTTTAGGGTAAAGCGCAATGGTAAAGACGAAAAACCCGGACGGACATGCCTTCGCCGTGGGTGGCCACCGCGGGCTTGGCTGCACCGACCATGATTTTTACCAATCGCGCCGCGCCATCGCTGATTTGCCCGTCGAGAACACGGCCGAAAGCGTAAAGGCGGCTTTTGCCGCTGGGGCGGATTATGTAGAAATCGATGCCGTGATGTCGGCGGATGGGGAGGTTTTTACCCTGCATAACGTCGTGTCCGCCGACCATTTTTTCGGTGCGGCACCTGCGGGGGCGCTCAATACCCTGCCGTTTGCGGAAATACTGAAATTCAAAACAGGTCGCCATGCGCATGGCCGCATCGCGCCGCTGTCCGAAACGCTGGCCTTGATAGCAGAGGTATCCCCGCGAACCCTGCCGTGGGATGTGAATATCGAGATAAAAGGCGTGCAAGGCGCCGGACAGCCGCTGGAGGCGAATGATTTTATCAAACGCATCGCGTCTGCGGTTCAGGCATCGCCCGTGCCGCCCGCGCGGGTGCTGTTTTCGTCCTTCGCGCTGCATAACATCATCGCCATGTCGCATGTGCTGCCCGATGCGCAATACGGCATGCTGTTCGGGGAAAAGGCAGAGCCGAGCCCCATCTACGCCGACCGCCGCGAAGATTTCACCTGCCGCTATCAACCCTATAGCCCCGCGGCGCTGGAAGGTGTTTTGCAGGCGTGGCGGGACAAGGCCGCGCAAGGGGTTGCGCTGTCCTATGTGCATCCTGAATTCGTCACTTTGACACCCGATAGCATCATGATGGCGCAGGCGCAGGGCCTCGGTATCAACAGCTGGGCGTTGTTCGAAGAAATGACGCCGGCGCGCAAGGCCGCCTATACGCGGCTGGCGGAAATATGCGAAGCCGAGGGTGTGCCCTTCACCGTCATCACAGATTATATCGATGCATTCAGATAGGGAGCAGCCGCCCATGTATATCGAAACCGAACGCTTGTTGATAAAGCCGCTGCAACTGCAATTCGTGCCTGAAATCCAGGCCGCGAAGGAAGAAGTCTGGGGGGAGCTGCAAACATGGATGAGCTGGGCGTATGATGACCAGAAACCGCAAAGCGCGATGGAGGCCTTTGCCGCCAGTCTGAACCCCGCGCGGCCTTTCGATGTCGCCGCCTGCTTTGCGCGTGATAACGGAAAATTCGCCGTGATGGGCGGCATCATGGATGATGGCGATGGCGTTTTCGCTACGGGCTACTGGTGCGCGCTCTCCCAGCGCGGCAAGGGCTATGCAACCGAAGCGACAAACGCCGCCATCCGCTATGCCTTCGATGCGCTGGACGCCAAACGTGTGAACATCAATTACTACGAGGGCAATCACAATAGCCGCCGCGTGATAGAAAAACTCGGCTTCACCTTCGTCGGCACCGACAAGGGCGGGCACCTGCGCTGCGCCGACGGCGTCCCCCTCGACGTCCACCGCTTCACCATGACCGACCCGTCGGTGCTGCCGCCGCTGGAATGGAAATTGGTGGAATAAACTTCTGTTGTGGGCATAAAAAAAGGCGCGGAGTTATTCCGCGCCTTTTTGTTTTTGTGAAAGCTGGGGTTATTCATTCCCCTCGACATCCGGCCCTTCGCCGGCGTCGCGGATGACGGCGGCGGAGACGACTTGTTCGTCCGCTTCGATGCGGAAGAGGGTCACGCCCTGCGTCTGGCGGCCGACGAAGCGGACGTCACCGACGGGCATGCGGATAATCTGGCCGCCGTTGGTGACGAGCATGACTTCGTCGCTGTCCTTTATGTTGTACGAGCAGACGATTTCGCCGTTGCGCGCCGACAGTTTCATGTTCCAGATGCCCGACCCACCGCGGCCCGTGGTGCGGTATTCGTACGCAGATGTACGCTTGCCAAACCCGCGGGAGGTGACAGCGAGCAGGAAGTCTTCCTGCATGGCCAGTTCGTTGAAACGCTCGTCGGTCAGCACGACGTTGCCGGAAGCGGTTTCTTCCTCATCCCCCGCACCGTATTCGCCGTCTTCGACCTGATTGCGCAGTTGCGATGCGCGTTTCAGGTAGGCCATGCGCTCGTCGGCTGTGGCTTCGACGTGGCGCAGAATGGAAATGGAAACGACTTCGTCACCATCCATCAGCTTGATACCGCGCACGCCGGTCGAAGAGCGTGATTTGAACAGGCGCAGCGTTTCGTCGCTGATGGGGAAGCGGATGGCTTTGCCCTTGCGCGTCGAAATCAGCAGGTCGCTGTTGGGCGGGCAGGTGCGCACGTCAATCAGCTGTTCGTCGCTGTCGAGTTTCATGGCAATCAGGCCGTTGGCGCGAATGTTCTTGAAATCCTCAAGGCTGTTGCGGCGCACGGTGCCATGGCTGGTCGCGAAAATCACGTCCAGCGTATCCCAGCTGTCTTCATCCTCCGGCAGCGGCATGACGACGGAGATTTTTTCGTCTTTCTCCAGCGGCAGCAGGTTCACGAAAGCCTTGCCGCGCGACTGGGGCGTGCCCAGCGGCAGGCGGTACACCTTCATTTTATGCACGATGCCCTTGGACGTGAAGAACAGGACGGGCGTATGCGTATTGGCGATGAAAAGGTCGGTGACGAAATCTTCGTCCTTCGTCTGCATGCCGGTGCGCCCCTTGCCGCCGCGTTTTTGTGCGCGGTAAGTGGCGAGCGGTACGCGCTTGACGTAGCCGGTATGGCTGACGGTCACGACCATGTCTTCTTTCTGGATAAGCGCTTCGAGGTCGGTTTCGAATTCATCCGGGATAAGCTCGGTCTTGCGCGGGGTTGCGTATTTGTCGCGGATTTCGACCAGCTCGCTGCGCAGCAGTTCCATCAGCGCCTCGCGGCTGCCGAGGATGCGCAGACATTCAGAGATATACGCGCAAACCTCTTTCAGCTCGTCGCCGATTTTGTCGCGCTCCAGTGCCGTCAGGCGGTGCAGGCGCAAATCAAGAATGGCGCGCGCCTGCGTATCGGACATTTTATAGGTATTGCCTTCCGACATCGGGTATTCGGGGTCGTCGATAAGCTGGATAAGCGGTGCGACGTCTTCGGCCGGCCATTGGCGCGCGGTCAGTTTTTCGCGCGCATCGTTCGGGTCGGACGCCGTGCGGATGATTTTGATGATTTCGTCGATATTCGCCACGGCAACGGCAAGGCCGGCCAAGATATGGGCGCGGTCGCGGGCTTTGCCCAGCTCGAAAATCGTACGCTTGGTGATAACCTCTTCGCGGAAGGCGACGAAGGCGGAGATGAACTCTTTCAGGTTCAGCATCTGCGGGCGGCCGTAGTTGAGCGCCAGCATGTTCGCGCCAAAGCTGGATTGCAGCGGCGTGTGTTTGTAAAGCTGGTTCATGACAACGTCCGCAATCGCGTCGCGTTTCAGCTCGACAACGATGCGTACACCATCGCGGTCGGATTCATCGCGCAGGTCGCTGATGCCTTCGATAATCTTTTCGCGCACGCATTCGGCGATGCGCTCCAGAAGGCGGGCTTTGTTTTGCTGATAGGGGACTTCGTGCACGATGATGGCTTCGCGGTCCTTGCGGATTTCTTCCACCGATGTTTTGGCACGCATGATGATGGAGCCGCGGCCCGTATGGTACATGCCCAGAATGCCGTTGCGGCCGAGAATTTGCGCGCCCGTCGGGAAATCGGGGCCGGGGATAATCTCGATAAGCTCGTCAATCGATACGTCCGGATTGTCGATATAGGCGCAGCAACCGGTGATGACTTCGCCAAGGTTATGCGGCGGAATGTTGGTGGCCATACCAACGGCAATGCCGTTTGCGCCGTTGACGAGCAGGTTGGGGAAACGCGCGGGCAGCACCGTCGGCTCCAGCGTCGATTCATCGTAGTTGGGCTGGAAATCGACGGTTTCCTTGTCGATGTCTTCGAGCAGCGTTTCGGCGACTTTGTTCAGGCGCGCTTCGGTATAACGCATCGCGGCCGCAGGGTCGCCGTCCATGGAGCCGAAGTTACCCTGACC
>DDBY01000069.1:436-8817 GCA_002334985.1 Micavibrio sp. UBA2020 | reverse complement strand
TGCACAGGCTTCAGGCCGTCGCGCACATCGGGCAGGGCGCGGCTGACGATGACGCTCATCGCGTAATCGAGGTAGGATTTTTGCATTTCCTCTTCGATGGTGATGGGCGCAATGCCTTGCTTGGGGGCGGTGTTGTCTGCGGTCACGGGTTGTTTCCCTATGTGTTGTCTGCGCGCCCGAAAACTTCCTTGTCGCGGCCATTTTGGCCAGCGCGGAGCGGGGCGAACAGGTATGCTCAAAATCTGCTATTTTTTAGCATTTTCTGGGCTTTATCACAATCTTTCATCTGCCCCGTTTTTCTGTAAATAGAAGGTATTAGGCGAGGCGATTTTGGTGCGCTGCCGCATGTTTTCGGACGCTCAAAAATCTTGCAGCGCAGCAAAATAATTCATACAGGCCAAGGGTTTCTTAGCCTTGCCATCGATATGAATATTGGGCATGTTCAGCCCACTCACATTCAAAAGAGGCCGCCGGGGGAGATTCTTTGCGTCAGCAAAAAACTCCGGCGGGAAACAACAACCAAAAACAAACGAACAACGAGGAAGTAATCAATGACGTTGGATATCCAAACGATTATTCTGGGTTCCGGTCTTCTTGCTCTTCTGTATGGCGTGCTTACCGGCTATCAGGTTTTGACTGCAAGCGCAGGCAACGCCCGTATGCAGGAAATTGCACAGGCCATTCAAGAAGGGGCAAGTGCCTATCTGAACCGCCAGTACACGACCATCGCCGCCGTCGGCGTCGTCGTCGCCATCATTCTGGGCATGACGCTCGGTCAGCAAGTCGGTATCGGCTTTGCTATCGGCGCCATCCTGTCCGGTCTTGCCGGTTACATCGGCATGAACGTGTCGGTGCGTGCCAACGTCCGCACCGCGGATGCGGCGCAAAAGGGCATGAAAGAAGCGCTCTCCATCGCCTTCAAATCGGGCGCTATCACCGGCATGCTGGTGGTTGGTCTCGGTCTGCTGGGCGTTGCGGGTTACTACTTCTTCCTGCTGTCCAAGGGTACGGAAACCCGCGCGGTGCTTGAAGCACTCGTCGCGCTTGGTTTCGGCGCCTCGCTGATTTCCATTTTCGCCCGTCTCGGCGGCGGCATCTTTACCAAGGGCGCGGACGTCGGTGCCGACCTTTGCGGTAAAGTCGAAGCCAACCTGCCCGAAGACGACCCGCGCAACCCTGCGGTTATCGCCGATAACGTCGGTGACAACGTGGGCGACTGTGCCGGTATGGCGGCTGACCTGTTCGAAACCTACGCGGTGACGGTCGTTGCGACCATGCTTATCGCGGCCAGCGTTTTCGTCGGTGACAGCGTGACCAAGATGATGGAACTGCCGCTGCTTATCGGCGGCGTGTGCATCCTTGCGTCTATCGTCGGCACTTACTTTGTGCGCCTTGGCGAAACGCAGAACATCATGATGGCGCTCTACAAAGGCCTCATCGCGACGGGTGTTCTTTCCATGGGGCTTATCTACTGGTCCATCAACTACGTCCTCGGCAGCTTTACGGGGACTGTGGAGCTGGCTTCGGGCGTGCAACTGACGGGTCAGGACCTGTTCTATTGCGCGCTTATCGGCTTGGCTGTAACGGCCGCGCTGGTATGGATTACCGAATACTACACCTCGACCGCGTTCCGCCCTGTCCGCTCCATCGCGAAAGCGTCGGAAACGGGCCATGGCACGAACGTGATTCAAGGTCTTGCTGTCTCTCTCGAATCTACCGCTCTGCCGGTTATCGTGATTGCAGCCGGTATCTATGGTGCGTATGACTTCGCCGGTCTCTATGGCATCTCGCTTGCGGCAACCACCATGCTGGCACTGGCCGGTATGATTGTCGCGCTCGATGCTTACGGCCCTGTCACCGACAACGCCGGCGGTATCGCCGAGATGTCGGAACTGCCGAAAAAAGTCCGTGTCGTCACCGACGCCCTGGATGCTGTCGGCAACACGACGAAGGCTGTGACCAAAGGTTATGCGATTGGTTCCGCCGGCCTTGCCGCGCTGGTGCTGTTCGCCGCCTTTACCGAAGAGCTGAAACACTACTTCCCCGACATGACCGTTGAGTTCCCGCTGAACGAGCCGTTTGTTATCATCGGCCTGTTCATCGGCGGCATGCTGCCGTATCTCTTCGGCGGTATCTGCATGACGGCCGTCGGCCGCGCTGCAGGTTCCATCGTGGTTGAAGTGCGCCGTCAGCTGAAAGACATCCCGGGCATCCTCAAGGGCACGTCCAAGCCCGAGTATGGCCGCGCTGTCGATATGCTGACCAAAGCAGCCATCAAGGAAATGATTGTGCCTTCGCTGTTGCCGGTTCTCTCGCCCATCGTCCTGTTCTGGGTGGTGTGGAAAGTGGACGGCACGATGGAAGCCGGTTTCCAGGCCGTGGGCGCGATGCTCGTCGGTACGATTGTGACCGGTATTTTCGTTGCTATCTCCATGACCTCCGGTGGCGGTGCGTGGGATAACGCGAAAAAGTACATCGAAGAAGGCCACTACGGCGGCAAAGGTTCCGACGCGCACAAAGCGGCCGTAACCGGTGACACCGTCGGTGACCCCTACAAGGACACCGCAGGCCCTGCTGTTAACCCGCTCATCAAGATTGCCAACATCGTTGCAATCCTGCTGGTGGCGGTCATGGCAAGCCTCGGCTAATCCGTCCGCGTAAGTTACGCGACAACAAAAACCCCCTTCGGAAACGAAGGGGGTTTTTTGTATCTGAAGACCAGTCGCGTCGGGTGACGAGTCAGTCAAGCGCAGGTAGGATTATTTCGGAATGCTGGCGCCCGGTTTGTTATCGACGTTTTGGTTGAAACGGCCAAGGTTGCCGATGAACTGTTCGAAGGCGGTAAATTCGCGGCCGGCCGTGGGCGTGCGGCGCGAAGCGTATTCGATGTCGCGTGCCTGCGCGGGGTCGAGCATTGCAACCTCGGTCACCGCGCCCATGTCGTCGAAATGGACTTTGACGACTTTGCGTTCCTGCACTTCGGGGGCGAAGATGCCTTTTTGCGAAACGACTTCGCCGATGTAGTACCATGTTTTGTCGTCAAAAGGCGACACGGCGGACGGCGGGCCCCAGACGCGCTGCACATCGGCGCGCAGGGATGTTTCGGGTTGCAGTTCGGCGATTTTAGCTTGCGTCAGCAGATTGCCGCGCGTGGCAACGCGCGGGGTGCAGGCGGCAAGGTCGCACACCAAAAGGGCGGCACCCGTCAGCAAAAGGGCTTTTTGAAAGGGGGTCGTGGTCATGACAGCCTCTGATAAACGCTTGGAGCCTGATTTTATACGCATTTGCCGGTAAAGGTGCAAGATAATGGGGCGTTATAATAAGGAAATCCTTTGTTTTTCGCGTGAAATGATGTAAAAGCTTGCGCTTTGACAGTGTTATTGAAAACGGTTTCCCATGACAGCCCAAGCCCCGCACCACAAGCCCGAATTTTCCCGCCTGATTGCCATCGAAGGCATCGCGCCTGATAAAATCCGCAAGGAAACGCTCAGCCCGTCGGCCGAGGAAGAGGCGGCGCTTGCCGCGCGTTTCGACCTGCGCAGTCTCAAGAAATTTACGGCTGAATTGGCCATCCGCCGTGTACCCGGCGGCACGGCCGTGCGCATCGAAGGTAAATTCAGCGCCGATGTGGTGCAGGCCTGTGTGGTGTCTTTGCAGGACGTGCATGGCCATGTCGATGGGCAGTTCGACACCTATTTCACCGAAGATGCGGAGAAGGCGCGCGAGGAAATCTCCTTCACCCTCGACGATGACCTCGACGCGGCGGAGATGGTGCATAATGGCATGATTGACCTAGGCGAGGTCGTCGCGCAGTACCTGTCGCTGGAGCTGGACCCGTATCCGCGTGCTCCGGGTGTCAGTCTGGCCGCGCAGATGCAGGCCAATGGCCAGCCCAAAAAAGCCAATCCTTTTCAGGCGCTTGAGGCGTTGAAAGGCGATAAAGAGCAAAAAGGCGAATAAAATCAGCCGCCTTGGGCGGGGCAGGGGCGAAAGAGGGCAGCCTTTTTACTTGTAAAATCCGCCAAAAAGGGTATGAATCAGGCTGATTTTTCTTGCGCCTGCAGGTCTTTTTCGTTATGTAATGACCCCTGCGCCTGAACGGCCTTATGGCTGCCAAGGGCTTTGCGCGCAAGCGCGAGAAAAAGCGAAAGCACAAGAATTCGGAATTTATACGACAGAAAGAGTAACAAGCCATGGCTGTTCCCAAGAAGAAAACTTCCAAATCCCGCCGCAACATGCGCCGTTCGCACCATGCGCTGTCCGCACCGACGGCTGTTGAAGACAAAAAGACCGGCGAAATGGTTCGTCCGCACCACGTCTGCCTGAAAACGGGCATGTACAAGGGCGAACAAGTCATCGATATCGACTAAATCATAGTGGCGGGTACAGGCGCCTTCTGCGCCGTCCCGCCCTTTTACCGCCTGCGGCGCCGCTCTCTTTGCGGCGGAACGATATCAGAGGCCGGTTTTGCATCAGCAACAACATAACCTCGTCATCTCCCTCGATGGTATGGGGGGCGACCATGCCCCGCGAATTGTTATCGAAGGGGCACATATTGCGCGTGGACAGTTTCCGTCCGCGCGCTTCATCGTTTTTGGCGACGAAGCGCAAATCCGCCCCATCGTGGCGGAATACGCGGGGCTTGCCGATGTTCTTGAAATCCGCCATACGCCCGACCGCGTAACTGCCGAAGACAAGCCGGGGCAGGTTTTGCGCACGGGGCGCAATTCTTCCATGCGCCTTGCCATCGATGCGGTTGCGAAGGGTGAAGCCGATTGTGTCGTTTCCGCCGGTAACACGGGCGCCTTGATGGCGATGGCCAAATTTAGCCTGAAAGTGATGCCGGGTATTCACCGCCCTGCGATTGCGACCTTCTTGCCGACGCGTATCGCGGGCAAGGGGACGGTCTTGCTCGACCTTGGCGCGAATGCGGAATGCGACCCTTATAATCTTTTGGAATTCGCGGTGCTTGGCGGCGTTTTTTCGCGCGAGACTTTCGGTATCGCGCAGCCGCAAATCGGTATTCTCAACATCGGCTCCGAAGCCATGAAGGGCAGCGAGCTGGTGAAAGAAAGTGCCGAGCTTTTGTCCAAGGCAAAACTGCCCGGTATTTATAAAGGCTTCGCCGAAGGCGATGATATCGGCACGGGCGCTTTCGATGTGATTGTCACCGACGGTTTCACCGGCAACGTGACCTTGAAAACGATTGAAGGCACCGCACGGCTTATCAAGGGCATGGTGAAGGAAGCGCTGAAATCTTCGTGGATGGTCAAGCTGGGGTTGTTGCTTGCCGCGCCCGGTTTGCTGCTTTGCTATCGCCCGATGAAAACTTTTTCCAAACGCATCGACCCGCGTTACTACAACGGCGCCAGCCTGCTGGGGCTGAAAGGTCTTTGCATCAAAAGTCATGGCGGTACCGACGGTATCGGTTTTTCAAACGCGATTGGCGTCGCCGCCGGCCTTGCCGCCAACAAGTTCAATGCAAAAGTTGAAGCAGAACTTCAGCGCCTCGGCGCGGATGCGCTGCGTCCTGCCGCAGCGGCCGAAGCGCCTGCCCGTCTGGCGGGGGAGGAGGGATAATGCGCCGTTCCGTGATGCTGTCCTGCGGTTCGTACCTGCCGGAAAAATTTTTGACAAACAATGACCTTGCCAAGCTTGTTGACACCACGGATGAGTGGATTACGCAGCGCACCGGCATTCGCAAACGCCACATGGCGGGCGAGGGTGAAAAGACATCGGACATGGCGACGCGCGCCGCTGAAAAAGCGCTGAAAGCCGCAGGTTTGAATGGCAGCGATATCGACGCGATTTTCCTCGCCACGACCACGCCCGACCAGACGTTTCCCGCAACGGCAGTCACCGTGCAGGATAATATCGGCATGGGCGACCGCGGATTTGCCTTTGACATTCAGGCCGTGTGCTCCGGCTTCATCTATGCTTTATCAACGGCCGATAACTTCATCAAATCCGGACAGATTAACCGCGCGCTGGTGATTGGTGCGGAACATTTCACACGGCTTCTCGATTGGGATGACCGCACGACCTGCGTGCTGTTCGGTGATGGCGCTGGCGCTGTGGTGCTCGAGGCGTCGGACGCGGGCAAAGGCGATAAAACCGACCGCGGCATTCTGACCACGCATTTGCATTCCGAAGGGGCGAAGCGCGACCTGCTTTATGTCGATGGCGGCCCGTCCAGCACGCGTAGCGTCGGCCATGTACGCATGAACGGTAAAGAAGTTTTCCGGAATGCGGTCACGCGTATGAGCGAGGCGATTGTCGAAGCGATGGAAGCGAGCGGCGTCAGCCCCGCCGATGTCAACTGGCTGGTGCCGCATCAGGCCAACCGCCGCATCATCGACGCGACGGCGGAAAAACTGAATCTTTCCCCCGAAAAAGTCGTTGTGACCGTGCAAGACCACGGCAATACATCGGCGGCGTCGATTCCCCTCGCGCTTGCAACGGCGGTTGAAGATGGCCGAATCCGGCGCGGTGATCTGATTCTCATGGAAGCCATGGGCGGGGGGCTCACATGGGGCGCCGCGCTTGCGCGGTGGTGATTTTCAGCGACTCCGCCCAAACCCTTTAATGGGCGGTGTTTTGAACGGTTTATTTACTCTAACTGACAGCTTCAACTCTTTGTATTGACTAATGAAATGTGAATCATTACCGTGAGATTCACCAAGAGCGAGGTGCATTCAATGACCAATAACCAGACCATTACCCGCGCAGACCTCAGCCAGGCTGTTTACGAACAGGTTGGCCTGTCCCGCAACGAATCTGCCGAACTGGTGGAAACGGTGCTGGAAGAAGTTTGCAAGGCGCTGGAACGCGGGGAGATGGTGAAAATCTCTTCCTTCGGTACCTTCCAGGTACGCTCCAAGCGCCAGCGTATCGGCCGCAATCCCAAGACCGGGGAAGAAGTGCCTATCCTGCCGCGTCGCGTTTTGACCTTCCGCGCCAGCAACGTACTTAAAGAGCGCATCAATAACGTAGGCTCCACCGACGCATCCGGCGCCGCCGAATAAGACGACCCTTAATACAAAATCATCGAAGCAACCGTATTTAAGGACTTTCATTCATGAACTCACCTACCAATCCGAATGCCAAGAACGGCATCCAGACGGATGACGTTTCGCAGACGCAAAGCCAGCCTCAAGTCACCCAGAATATCCCCGGCCGCCGCCCGATGAAGGCGAAGGCTCCGGCGCAAAAATCCGCCGGCGCCTTCCGCACCATCAGCGAAGTCGCGGGGGAGCTGAACGTCGAACAGCACGTTCTGCGTTTCTGGGAAACCAAGTTTACGCAAATCAAGCCGCTCAAGCGCGGTGGCGGCCGTCGCTACTACCGTCCGGAAGATGTTGATTTGCTGAAAAACATCCACCACCTGCTGTATAGCGAAGGCTATACCATCAAGGGTGTACAGAAATTGCTGAGCGTAACGCGCGGCAACCTGAGCGCGCGCGTTCAGGACGGTCTGGAGCTTTCCGGTGCGGAAGAGGTGGAAACGCCCATCGCCCGCGCCGTCGAAAAGAACCGCGACGAGCTGAAATCCATGCTCGACGACCTGCGCGCGATGCGCAAGCTTATCGACTAAGCCGATTTTAATAACACAAAAACGCCGGGCTTCGTGTCCGGCGTTTTTGTTTTTGGGGCTTTTGGGATGCGTGCCCCCCTGTGTTGACGTGTCTATGCTTGCGTGCTACACCCTGCGCGTACCCCCGCATTTCCGTTTTTTATATTTTTATCCGAAGGAGTAATCCGCCCATGACCCGCCAATCCCGCAAGCAAGAACCAGAATACGGCGCGCATTACAGCCCCGAAGTGAAAAACGTTATTCGTCTGACGCTGGCCTTTGCCGAAGCGGTCGGGCGTCATCAGGCAGACAAGGCGGATAACCTTGTCATCGCCCCCTATAACGCCATGGCCGCGATTTCGATGGCCGCCAAGGGCGCGGACGGCAAAACGCGCGAAGAGCTGGCGCAGGCGCTTTATGGCGTGGATGGCAGCAAACTGGATGCCGCCGCCGGCGATTACGCCGCGCTGAACGGTGACATTCTGAAGGCGAACAAAGGGCAGGTAGAGCTGACCACCGCCAACGGTGTCTGGGTTAATCAGGAAATCATCAAGCTGCGCGACGATTTCGCAGATGACATGAAAAAGACTTTCGACGCCGAAATCAGCGGCGAGGATTTTTCGAACCCCAAGACGGTCGATAAAATCAACAAATGGGCGGGCGACAATACAAACGGCCTTATCCCGAAAGTTCTGGAAGAACTGAAAGAAGACGACGCGGCCGTCCTCGCCTCCGCCCTTTATTTCAAAGGGCAGTGGACGCATAAGTTTGACAAGGCGCAGACCGAAGACAAAAAATACGTTCAGGA
>DDBY01000069.1:0-118 GCA_002334985.1 Micavibrio sp. UBA2020 | reverse complement strand
GACGATTACGAAGCCGTCGCGCTGACATACGGCGAGAAAAACCACAAGGAAGGCAAGCGCCCGAGCATGCGTATCGTCCTCGTCCGTCCGACGGATGAAAACGTCAGCGCGCGCGAAT
>DDBY01000087.1 GCA_002334985.1 Micavibrio sp. UBA2020 | reverse complement strand
GAAACGCTGGCTGTTCGCGATGCACATCTGCTGCACTTCGTCGGGCATGCCGCGCACTTTGTCCTGCCCTGAAATACGCATCAGGGCGCGCATCATCGCTTCGGGGTTGCGCGTCAGCTCAACCGCGCCCGCATCGGCCAGAAATTCGCGTTTGCGCGACAGCGCGAAGCGTATCACCAGCGCAAACAAATACCCGATGCCCAGAATGATGGCGGCGGCCAGCATGACCAGCGCCACGCCGCCGCGGTCTTTGTTATTGCTGCCGGAATAAAACGCGGGGCGCACGCCATAGCGCAGCGAACGCCACGCCATTTCGGCAAAGAAACTAATCATGCCCACAAAAATGACCGAGATAATCAAAAGCCGCACATCGCGGTTGAGGATGTGCGATAGCTCGTGCGCGATGACGGCTTCCAGTTCGTCGTCGCGCAGCGCCTCGATAATCCCGCGCGTGAGGACGATTTTATACGTCTTGTCGTTAAGGCCGGCGGCGAAGGCATTGAGCGCGGGGCTGTCAATGACCTCGAACCGCGGCATGGGGATGCCGCGCGATATGCAGAGATTTTCCAGCATGTTGTAAATTTTCGGCATCTGCGCGCGCGTGACGGGCTTCGCGCCCGCAGCCGCGCTTATCATCGCGCCGTGGAAAAACCACGCGATGGTGAACCAGACGGCGGTGATGCCAATCGCAATCGGGCTGTGGCGTATCATGCCATAGCCGCCGTCGTGCAGCGCAAGGCGCCAGTCAATCTCGCGCTTGCCGCCCGGGTTGTAGCCGTAATACGAAGACGGCGCGGAAGATGAAAATTGCCGTGTGTCGGGGCGGATGGGACGGTCGGCGGCGGTGTCGGAAATCACCTCGTCCGCGCGGATGAAATTTTCAAGCGCGATGCGCTCCGCATTCAAAAAAGTACCTGCCGCCTGCACGGCGGGGCGGTAAACGCCGCTTGCCTGCTGAAGCGCGCTCATGGACGCGAAGAAACCTGCCAGCATCAGCAAAATAAGGAAGGGAAAGCCCATGAGCAGTATCACGGACTTTATCTGGTTGTTCATGATATGGGTCGCAAGACCCGCGGAGCGGAGTATCATGCCTCGCCCTCATCCCCTCGCATAGATGCGCAACAAACAGCCCGCGGCGCGTTTCGGCGCCCGTCCGTATTTGCGCGCTCTTTAGGTGCCGAAATTGACGTTGGGCGCGGTTTTGACGGCGTCTTTCTCCGCAGCGTCGAGTTCAAAGAATACTTCTTCTTTAAAGCCGAACATGCGCGCAATCAGCACGGCCGGAAACTGCTGGATGACGGTGTTGTATTCGCTGGTCGCGTTGTTGAAGAAACGGCGCGCGGCGGCGATTTTGTTTTCGATGTCGGACAGCTCCGCCTGCAGCTGCTGGAAATTCGAATCCGCTTTCAGCTGCGGATAGTTCTCCGCAACCGCCATCAGGTTCATCATGGCCGCGCCCAGCATGCCCTCGGCCTGCGCACGGTCGGCAATGCTGCCGCCGCGCATGGCGCTGGCGCGCGCTTCGGTCACGCGGGCGAAAACGCCGCTTTCGTGCGATGCGTAACCTTTGACAGTGTTGACAAGGTTCGGGATAAGGTCATGACGCAGTTTCAGCTGCACATCGATGTCGGAAAAAGCGTTTTTCCGGCGCTGTACCAGCGCGACGATGCGGTTGTAAAGAACGACCAGAAAAAGCGCGACAACGCCAATCCCCGCCCAAATCATCCAGCTTTCCATGTGTCGTGGCTCCTTTTGCCTGAAAAAGCCGCGCAAGCATTTGCGCGGAAAAATTCCTTATATACTTAATAGTGTCAGGTAAAACGCGCGGCGGCGCAATAATAATCGGCAGCGCGGCGTCCGATTTTGCCCGCCGCCACAGTTGCAAAAGATTCGCAGGTCATTCAGTGCCGCGGCGCGGGCGGGCCGCAGGGCTTGGCGCCGTTTTGCGGCGGCAGGACGGGCGTGTTTGGCGGGCGGTGCGCATCGTTCGTGCCGGAAACGCCGCCGTTGCCGGTGATGTGTTTCAATTTTTGCGCAGCGTCGGCGTTTTCTTCCCACAGCGACATGTAATCGCGCGCGCTCCAGCCGTGTTTGTCGGTGATGTCGTCTTTGCCGCCTGCGGCCTTCAGCTGCGCGATAATCTCTTTGCGGCTTTTCATGCCGCCTGCGAGCGCGGCGCTATGCAGTGGCGTCCAGCCGTGGCCGTTGTCAAGGTTCGGCGCGGCGCCGGCCTTGAGCAGCAATCCCACAATTTCGCTTTCACCCCAATAGGCGGCCTGATGCAGCGGCGTCAATCCGCGCTTGTCGGCAATGTCAGGGTCGGCGCCTGCGCGCAGAAGGCGTTTGACTTCGCCCACGTTGCCTTCGCGTGCGGCGCGGTAGAGCTTCGTCTCCCCCGCGTCGTTACGCTTGTCGATGTTGTTGCCGGTGATGGTATTGAACAAATCATTCAGACGCATGCAAACCCCAATCAGACACCCCGCATAAAGACTAACGTACAAATATAAAAGGCGCAAAGGCGCGCAGGGGGTGCCGTGCGCATTACCTTAGGCCGCGGGGTTTAATATCCGGTTAACAGGCGCAAGATGTTGTGGCTCCGCCGCGCGGGCAGCCCCATATCGCGTGGGTGCACTGCCGCATGAAATAAACCGGCGGGCGCGTCCATAATGCGTCTATGCTTGAAAATCAGGGCTTTCGCCGCGCGCGGTTGCCGTAAATATCAAAAGCCGAAGCCGCGGCCGGAAACGGGGTAGCGTGCGGCCTGCCCGCGCAGGATTTTGTATTTGTCATCGATGGACAAAATATCGGGCGCGATTTTTTCGCCCGCCATATCCGCGCGGATAAAGGCGCGGACGGCAGCGTCATCGCTTTGGCGCAAGCGCGCCATGCGTGCGCTGTATGTATCTTGCAAATGGTGCAGGCTGTGCCCGTCGGCGGCAAGGTGTTTGGCGAAACCCGTTTTGCCGTGCTCAAGCGCCGTCAGCATGGCGGCCGCGCCGGTTTCTTTGGGCACGTTGAACGCGCCGCGGAAAAGACGGTCTGTGCGTGCCTCCGCATAGGCGGCGGCGATACCGCGCATATCGCTCTCTTGCGCGGCGCTGTCCATCAGGCGGGTCAGTTTTTCATGCCCCGTGTGATGCAGCTGCGCGCGTATTTTTAAAACCGCGATGCCTTCGCCGATGGGGCCGAAATGGCCGGGTTTGTGCACGGCGCCGTTTTTTCCGGCTTCGACGGCTTTTTCAATCTGCTGTTCCCAAAGCAGCTGCGCGGGCGATACATGCCATGATTTCAAATCGCCCGCATGGGTGGAAACCGCACCGAATACATGCTGCATGCGGCGGTTGAATGCCTGATAGGCCAGCGTGCCCGCGCGCGATTGCGGGTCTTTCAGCTTTTTCGCGCTGGCATTCACATCGGCGCCCCAGCGCATCAGCCACTGCGCGGCCTCCGCCGTTTGCGGTGTGTCGGCGCGCGCGTCAATAATGGCCGCCAGCGCGTTTGTCAAAGGCGCGCTGTCGAGGTAATTGCGTTTTTCGGCAAAGAAAACCAGCGCAGGGATATTGCCCTGCACGGCGGCAGCGGCCAAAAGCCCGTCCCAGTTGAATTCGACATGCTTGCCGCGCAAATCCAGCTTTTCCGTGGCGCGTTCTATTTTCTCGTAAGCTTCAAACACCGGCTGGTTGTCGCCGCGCGCCAGATGCCGCTGCATTTCGCTGAAAAGCGCATCGGCGGCAGTTGTTTTATACTGCGCCGCGCTGAACGAGGCGCGCAAAAGCAGGGTGAAAAAATCGCTTGGTGTATCGGGTTTTGTCTCGCGCTCTTTTGCTGCGGTGGCGGGGGCGGGGGCGTTATCACCGGCGGCTTCGGGCAGCGGCGTTTGCGGCAGTTTCGGCGCAAAATGCGGATGCTGCGGTTTCTGGCGTTTCAGGTGCCGCACAAAGGGTTTGAAGTCCAGAAACGCTTTTTCAGTCTCCGGATTTTTGGCAAGTGCGAAGGCTTCTTCGCCAAACGCGTTTTTAAGTGTGAAGTCGGCCTGCCGCTGCATCAAAATACCCGCCGTTTCGCTTTGGCCGAAATAGGCGGCGTAGTGAAGGGCGCTCCAGCCCTGACGCGTTTGCTGCGACAGGCCCGTCAGCGGGTGGTCGGCCAGCAGATGCACAACCGCACTGTGCCCGCGTGCGGCGGCAACCATCAGCGGCGTCACGCCGTTGCCGTTGCTAAAGTCGGGCGTCAGGTCCGGATTTTTTTGCAACAGGGTGCGCAGTGTAGCCACGTCCCCGGTGACGGCGGCGGCCATGATGTGCTCTTCCGCCGATTTCGGGGCAAGGCCGTAGCAGAAAAAATAGTCAGCCCCGCCGCGCGCGGGCGTATAATCGCTCAGCAATCCATCCAGATAGAAATCCGGATGGTTGCGCGGCGGCGGGTTTGGCCATGGGCGGGGCGGCTGCATTTCTTTGACTATCTCTTTAAAAACAGAAGCTTCAAACATTCCATAATCAAAACAAAGAGTCAAGCAAGGCAGGCAAG
>DDBY01000189.1 GCA_002334985.1 Micavibrio sp. UBA2020 | reverse complement strand
AGGGGACGCTTTCCAGAGACGCTCTGGGCAATCCGGGAGGATGCCCTGCCGTGCGGTCCTTTTGCCTGAGAGTTTCCGGGGTGGTTGCTCCTTCGGCGCCGGACGAATCCGGTCTCTCCCGCGCGGCTTGTCGCTTGTGAGGTTGACAGTAATGCGTCTTATTCTAAAGTCAACTGAGCTGGCAGCCGCTACCGCGGTCTGGGTATATCAAGGGAAATGCTATGGTAAATAAAAAAACACCCACCTCCGCACAGGCAACAAAACACGAGAAAAAACAGCTCGCCAGCGCCGCGGTGGCGGCCTCCGGCGGGGCGGGGGCTATGGCGCCTGCGGTCGCCTCCAGCTTCGCGCTGGCTTTTATGGTGGTTTGTCTGGTCGTTTACCTGCTGCACATTGCGGCGGCGATTATGATTCCTTTCGTGATTGCGCTCTGCCTTTGGTATCTCATCAATGCAATGGCGCGCGGTTTGTCGCGCGTGCAGTTTGCCGGGCTGCGGTTGCCGCGGTTTTTGTGTTTTCTTCTTGCCATACTGGGGCTGGCGGCGGGGCTGTGGTTTATTCTTAACCTCATCAATCACAATGTCCGCCTTGTGCGCGAAGCGATACCTGTTTATCAGGCGAACCTTGAGCTTGTGCTGCCGAAATTCCTGGACTTTTTCAAGCTCGAGCGTGAAGCGCTGGTGACCGAATTAAAACAGTACATCAACCTGACGACCATGATGGCCACGATTGCGGCAACGTTTACGGGGCTTGCGGGAAAAACGCTGGTTGTGATGTTTTACACGGGCTTTTTGCTCTATGAGCAGAGATTTTTCGAACGCAAAATCGAAAACATGTTTTCGGACCCGGAAACGCAGGGGCGTGTGCGCACCATCATCAAGAATATAGACACTAGTATTCAACGTTATATCTGGGTCAAGGTCGTGGTCAGCGCGGCAACAGGGCTTCTGACCTTTTTCGCGCTGAAGTATTTTAACGTCAACTTCAACCAGTTTTGGGGGTTGATGGCTTTTGTGCTGAACTTTATCCCGTACATCGGCTCGCTGCTGGCGATTGCAATGCCTTCTGTGATTGCGCTTGTCCAGTTCAACGACATCAGCATGTTCCTCAGCGTCGCGCTGACATTGTCTGTTATACAAATCACACTGGGCAGCATTATCGACCCGCGGTTGCTGGGCGACAGTCTCAACATCAGCCCCATCATGATTATTTTTTCGCTGGCGGCCTGGGGCATGATTTGGGGCATACCGGGCATGTTCCTTTCTATCCCCATCCTTGCGATGGTGGTTATTACGCTCGGCCAGTTCCCCGCGACGCGCGGCATTGCCGTGCTGTTGACAAAAACAGGCAACATAGACCACGAAGTTCCGCGGCGGGCGTGATATAGCGGCATGCAACAAAACAGAGCAGATATGACGCCGCCTGCCACCGGGCGCCGTTTTGCCGCAGGCGCCAATGCGTGGATGCTGATTTTCGTCGCTTGCGTTCTTTTTCTCTACGTCTGCCTGATAGGCAAGGCGATTATCATCCCCTTTGTCGTGGCCTTTTTTCTTTGGTACCTGATAAACGCCCTGACGCGCTTTTTCAGCATTTTCCGCGTTTGGCGCGGGCGGCCTGCGCCGCGTCCGCTGCGGTTGCTTGCGGCGATTGTTCTTCTTACGGCGCTTATTGCCGTCGTCAGCGGTCTCGTGCGCGGGAATATCGAACAGGTCGTGCACGAGGCGCCAAAATTTCAGGCCAGCTTCGAGCGGATTATAGGTGACGCTGCGCTGCGCGCAGGGCTGCACCATCAACCGTCGTTTGCCGAGATTGTCCAGTCGGCTAAAGAGCATGTGGATATTGGCCGCCTTATCCGCTCTTTCTCGGCGATGCTCACCGGTCTTGCCAGCAAAACGGCGGTTATCCTCGTCTTTATCATGATGCTCTTGTACGAACAGCAATTCTTTGCGCGTAAAATACGCCGCATGCTGCGTACGCGCGCGACAACGGCGCGGCTGCACCGCGTGCTCAAAATCGTCGATGTCAAAATACAGCGTTATGTCGGCGTCAAAGCCTTCGTCAGTGCGCTGGATAGTTTTCTGACCTTTCTGCTGCTAAGCATGTTTCGCGTCGATTTCGCTATATTCTGGGGGATTATGGCGTTTTTCCTGCACTTCATCCCCTATGCGGGCTCTTTTGTCGCTATCTCGATGCCGGTCATTATTACGCTCATCCAGTTCGGTGATTTGGGCACGACGCTGATGGTTTTTGCGGCGCTTTGCACGTCGCATGCCTTCCTTGGCCATATCCTCGACCCTTATCTGATGGGCAATAATCTGAACCTCAGCCCGATTTTTATTATCTCCAACCTTGCGATGTGGGCGATGATATGGGGCGTGCCGGGCATGTTCCTTGCTATCCCCATCCTCGCGCTTGCGTCCATCACGCTGTCGCAGTTCAAGACCACGCGGCCGCTCGCTGTTTTGATTTCGAAAACGGGCGAGCTTGAGAAGAAACCAAAACGCGGCGCGGTATAAAAGTTTGCAGCAGGCAACAAAAAAGCCCGGCATTGCAGCCGGGCTTTTTGTTTGTGCGGGCGTTTTAGCCGAAGCGGGGCGGCTTCGGCGGTTTGTTGCCGCCCTGTTTATTTTCGTTGGCGGCGGCCTTGGCTTTTTCTTCCGCGACCAGCGCTTTTTTATCCGGCTTGCCAATCATGGTTTTGGGCAGGGCGTCGCGCTGCTCGACCAGTTTGGGCATCTCGTAGGGCGCAAGGCGGTCTTTGAGATACTCCGTCAGTTCTTTCTGGTCCATCTTCTGGCCTTCTTTAAGAACGATGAAGGCTTTGACCGTTTCGCCGCGGTAGTCATGCGGCACGCCGATGACGATGGCTTCGGATACTTTGGGATGGGTCATGATGGCTTCTTCGACTTTACGCGGGAAGACTTTCATGCCCGATGCGTTAATCATGTCCTTGATGCGGTCCACGATGAAAATATAACCGTCTTCATCGACATAACCGACGTCGCCGGTGCGGAAGAAACCGTCTTTGTCCATGACCTTTTCGGTTTCTTCGGGGCGGTTCCAATATCCCTTCATCACCTGCGGCCCGCGCAGGCAAATCTCGCCTTCCATTTTAATCGGCTGGCTCTGGTCCGGGAATTGCAGGTTGGTGATTTTCACTTCCGTTTGCGGCACGGGCATGCCGATGGAGTTGATTTTCTTTTCGCCAAACACAGGGTTGGCAATCGCCAGCGGTGCGGTCTCCGACAGGCCATATCCTTCGACCAGTTCAAGCCCCGTCAGCTTTTTGAAACCGTTCATGACGTTTTCGTTCAGCGCAGCACCGCCCGACATGCAGACTTTGAGCGAGCTAAGGTCGTATTTTTTTACATCCTTGGAATCGATGATGGCCTTGTAGAGCGTCGGCACGCCCGCGAACATCGTCGGTTTTTCCTTGTCGATGGTCTTGAGCGTTTCTTTAAGGTCGAATTTCGGCAGCATCACCAGCTCCGCCCCGATGTGCAGCGACATGTTCATCTGCACGGTCATGCTGAAAACGTGGAAAAACGGCAGTACGGCCAGCATTTTTTCCTGCCCTTGCGTCGGCTTGCCGCCTGTGAACCACAAATTCGCCTGATGCAGGTTGGCGCTGAGGTTGCCATGGCTGAGCGCCGCGCCCTTGGGTACGCCCGTGGTGCCGCCGGTGTATTGCAAAACCGCAATATCGTCCGGTGTGACTTCGACGGGTTTGGGTTTGCCGGGGCGGGCAATCATTTTGGCGAAGGACAAATGCGTTTTGTCCTGCTTCACCTTGACGGTGTCGGATTTGCCGAACCAGCCCTTGACGGTGTTCAGCGTGCGGAAGGCAAAGCCCTTCACGCCCGGCAAGGCATCGGCGAGGTCGCAGGAAATGATTTTTTTCAGATGCGTGGTGCCCAGCATCTTTTCAACTTTCGGCTGCACCTGTTTGACGTTGACCGTCACCATGATGTCGCACTGGCTGTCGTTAATCTGGTGCTCCAGCTCTTTTTCGGCATAGAGCGGGTTGAAATTCACCACCGTCGCGCCGGCCTTCATCGCGCCGTAATAGGCGATGACGTAAAACGGCGTATTGGGCAGGCACAGGCCGATTTTGCTGCCCTTGCCGACGCCCTGGTCTTGCAGGCTTTTGGCGAAACGGTCGACGGCTTCGCCCACTTCGGCGTAGGTCATGGTCTTGCCCATGAAATTCAGGCAGGTGCGCTTGCCGTGTTTTTTTACGGACTCTTCGAATTTTTGCACCATCGTCGATTGCGGCACATCGGCATTCCAGTCGATATCGACTGGATATTTGTGCGACCAAGGTTGCGCGTTTTTGGGCTGCGCATTTTGGGTTTTATCGGACGGGGTGGGTTTCGGGTCTGCGCTCATGACGGCTCTTTCGGGTCTGTGGTTATCAATACGCGCCCCTGCAAACGCAGGCACGCAAACACACACACCCATGCAGCACATTCATGCCGGATTGTTCCGGCTTTTTTTATGGCTGTCTGGAATCTAGAGATTGAAAACTAACAGCTTGGGGCGGTGCTGTAAACCCGCACGGCAGGCGGCAGGTGCGCTGCATTATGGTTTTTTGCATCGCCGTATAGATATGCACGCACACAAAAATAAATGTGCGCGCGCACAAAAAAACGGCTGCCGTTGCGGGCAGCCGTTTTTATATCTTTTTCGGCGCGGTATCAGCCGGCGTTGGGGCCGTTCGGCTTTTTCGGCGGCGCGTCTTTGGGCTTCGTCGCGTCCGTTTCCGGCACGCCCGGCATCAGGATGTCGAGGAAGCTGGAACCTGTGCTTGGTTTCTTCGCCTGCTCGGCGCGGGCGGCGTCGATTTTTTCGCCAATCTGCTCGCCCGCCGCATCGGCGCCTTTGCCGACTTTGTCTTTGACAACGTCGAAAGCGCCTTTGATTTTTTTGCCAAGCGCATCGGCGGTTTCGTCGATTTTACCGGCGAGGGGCTGGGCTTTCCCTGCAATCTCTGCCGTTTTTTCGGTGACGGTGCGGCCAATCTCGCCTGCTTTTTTCGACGCGTCATTATACGTCTGAAGGCCCTTCTGCGCGAGTTTCACGGCAGAGGCGGCGCGGCGGATGTTGCGGGCGTTGTCTTCGCGCTTGGCATCGCGCTGTGCTTGCGGGTCGTCGGCCTTTTTCAATTTGTCTTCGGCGTTTTCCTGCATGCGTTTCAGCCAGTCTTTCATACCCATGGCACCTTTCCTCGGAATGGATGTAATGTCGCGTCTGTCTATTGTTAGGATATGTCGCAACGCTAGACAATCCCGCAATAACTGTCAATCCTTATGGGAAAACGCCATAAAACAGCAGGATAGCTGCGCCTATGGGCTTAAAAAAGGCTGCCCTGAGCTGTATCGCGGGGTGATTCAGCTTTGGCGGGCTTGCCCGTATCGGCGGCAGGGCGGATGTCAAGCGGCAGCGCTGCCGCTTGA
>DDBY01000033.1 GCA_002334985.1 Micavibrio sp. UBA2020 | reverse complement strand
CCGCCGCATCCACAAAACCATTCATGAAATGACGCAGGACCTTGACCGTTTTCATTTCAACAAATCGGTTGCGCGCCTGCGGGAGCTTTCAAACGCGCTGGAAGATTTCACGACGCAAGGCGGCGATGCCGACGTGCGCCGCGAAGGTATCGAGGCGATGATTAAACTCATGGCGCCCATGATGCCGCATCTGGCCGAAGAGCTGTGGGCACATCTGGGCAACGCGACGCTGGTTGTTGACGAGGGCTGGCCGCAAGCGGACGAAAGCCTGCTGTCGAGCGATACCGTGACCATCGCCATTCAGGTCAACGGCAAACTGCGCGCAACCGTGCAGCTGCCGCGCGACATCGACCAGAAAGCCGCCGAAAAAGCCGCCATGGACGACCCCGCCGTGCAAAAGGCGCTGGAGGGTAAATCGCCCAAGAAAATCATCGTCGTGCCGAACAGGATTATCAATGTCGTCGGATAAAAATCTGCGCGGGCTTTTGCTGCTGCCGCTTTTGCTGCTGCCGTCGGCCTGCGGGTTCGAGCCCATGTACGCCCGCCCCGATGCAGCGTCGCAAAAAAGCGTCGCCGCCGCCTATAGCAACGTCGAGATTGCGAATATTCCCGACCGCGAAGGGCAGTACCTGCGCAATGCGCTGATAGACCGCCTGTATCTGGCCGGACGCCCCGCCGATGCGCCCTTTGTGCTGGAAATCGCCCCGCTGCAAACGACCCTGACCAACCAGGCCGTGCGCAAGGATGCGACCTATACCCGCGCGCTGATGGAAATTTCCACCACGCTGCGCCTGCGGGAGCGCGCCACGGGCAGCGTTGTGCTGGAGCGTAAACAGCGCGCCCTTGGCAGCTATAACCTGCTGGACAACCAGTTCGCCACGCTGTCGTCCAAGGAAAGCCTGAACGAGCATTTGCTGGACGAGCTGGCGGACAGCGTGCAGACCGCGCTGGCGCTGCATTTCCACACCCAGAACACACCGCAGTAAAGGGGGCTTTGTGGTCAAGCTTGCCTTCAAGGCTATCGACGGTTTCGCCAAAAACCCGCCGCCGGACATGCTGGCGGTGCTGGTCTATGGCCCCGATGAAGGCCTGATACGCGAGCGCATGAACCTGCTGACCCGCCATGTCGTGCCCGATGCCAACGACCCCTTTGGCGTTGTCGAATTTGCGGCGGACGAGCTGGGCGACAACCCCTCCCGCCTTTTGGACGAAGCACAATCAATTTCGATGCTGGGCGGCCGCCGTGTGGTGCGCCTGCGCGATGCTGACGACAAGGCCGTGAACGCTATTCGTACTGCGCTGGAATCCCTGCGCGGGGGTGATAACCTTGTTTTGGTATCGGCGGGTGAATTGCCACCGCGCTCCGGCCTCAGACAGCTTTTTGAATCTGCGCCCAATGCCGCCGCGCTGCCCTGCTATGTCGAAGACGAACGCGATATCGCGCGCGTCCTGAAAGACGGTTTGAAAGCCGCCGGATACAACATGCCGTCCGACGCGCTGGTTTATATGGCGGCGAATGTCGTGGGTGACCGCGGCGTGGCGCGCAGCGAGATTGAAAAACTCGTGACATACATGGGCGATAATCGCAACATCACCATGAATGACGTCATGGCCTGCGTGGGCGCCAGTGCCGCCCTGTCGCTGGACGACCTGTCAAAACATGTGGCAAGCGGCCTTTATGCCGAAGCTGACCGCATCCTGACTTTCGTCCTGTCCGAAGGCGTCGCGGCGGTGACGGTACTGCGCACGCTGCAAAACTATTTCACACGCCTGTCGCTGACCCGCGCGCGTATCGACCGCGGGGAAAATATCGAGGTCGCCATGAAAAAACTGCGCCCTGAAGTTTTCTGGAAGCATAAAGCGGCCTTTGAAGCACAAGTCACCGGCTGGGGCATGGAACAACTGCAACAAGCCCTCGCGCTTTTGATGTCGGTCGAAGCCAAATGCAAACAAACCGGTGCCGACCCGAACCTTCTCTGCGGCCGCGCTATTCTGTCGCTGGCGCAAACCGGCGCCCGCTCGCTCCGCCGCCGCGCGTAAACCGCGAATTACTCGGCGACTTTTTTCACAAATTCGGATTTTAGCCCCATCGGCCCTATGCCAGGGACTTTGCAGTCGATGTCATGGTCTCCATCGACAAGGCGAATATTTTTGACCTTGGTGCCGACCTTCACAACGGTTGAAGAGCCTTTGACTTTCAGGTCTTTGATGATGCTGACGGTATCGCCGTCTTTTAGCTCCGTGCCATTTGCGTCGCGTACGATTTTTACGGCGCTGTCCTCCGGCGTGGTGGCCGCCGCCTCAGACCATTCGTGCGCGCATTCGGGGCAAATATACATACCGCGGTCAAGATAGGTATAGGACGAGGAGCAGAGCGGGCAGGCGGGCAAGACAGTCATGGTTTTCCTCTTTTATCGACGTAAAAGAAGTCACCGTATCTGCGACAATACGGTGACATTCTTGTTTTGAATATTCATTCAGCTCAATGGCGCTGCGGGGCGCGCGACAGGCGGGCGATAATATCGTCGAGCTGGTCGAGATTTTTATACTCGATGCTCAGCTTCCCTGCACCGCCTTCGCCATCAATCACGAATTTCATGCCGAGCAGCGAGGACATTTTTTGTTCCAGCGCCAGAATATCGACGTCTTTTTGCGCGAAGCCTTTGGTTTTCAGCGCAGCGGGTTTTTTCTTGTCGCCGCCGTTTAGCTGCTGCACCATTTTTTCGGTCTGGCGCACATTCAGCCCGCGCTTCACGATAACAGCCGCCATTTGTTCGGCTTCTTTGAGGCCAACAAGGTTGCGGGCGTGACCAGCGCTGAGCGCGCCCGTTTGCACCATTTTACGCACAGGCGCAGGCAGTTTCAAAAGACGTAGGGTATTCGCGACATGGCTGCGGCTTTTGCCCAGCTGCTGCGAAAGCATATCCTGCGTATGGCCGAATTCCTGCATCAAACGCTCATAGCCTTCGGCCTCTTCGATAGCGGAAAGGTCTTCGCGCTGCAGGTTTTCGATGAGCGCGATTTCCATCGCCTCTTTGTCGGTCAGGTCGCGGATGACCACAGGCACGTCATGCACACGCGCTTTTTGCGCGGCGCGCCAGCGGCGCTCCCCCGCGATGATTTCATACATCATGCCTTCGATAGGGCGCACCAGAAGCGGCTGCAAAACGCCGTGCGCGCCGATGGAATCCGCCAGCTGTGCCAGCGCGTCATCATCGAAATGGCTGCGCGGCTGGTATTTGCCAGGCTTCAGGCGGTCAACGGGCAAACGGCGCGGCGGCTGCGCGGGCGCATTTGCTTCGGACGGCTTCAGCATTTCTTCGGCACGGCGCACAGGCGCTGCCTGAACCGCAGGCTGCGGCGCGGCGGCAGACGTAGATGCTGCAGGCGCCGGCGTTGCAGCCTTTTTTTGCTGCAAGGTTGCTTCTTCTTTTTTCACGTCGCGGAACAGCGCGTCGAGGCCGCGGCCAAGGCCGCGTTTTTTCGGGTCGGTACTCATGCAGGGACTCCCTCGGCTTCAGCCATGGATTTCAGCGCGGCATCGCGCAGGGCTTTTTCACGTTTCAACATTTCGCGCGCCAGATGGATATAGGCTTGCGAGCCGCTGCACGACATATCATAGACAATCGCGGGCAGGCCAAAGGACGGCGCCTCGGAAATACGCACGTTACGCGGGATGACGGTGTCGTAAACCTTGTCGCCGAAAAATTCGCGCACGTTGTCGGCAACCTGATTTGACAGATTATTCCGTTTGTCATACATCGTCAGCACGATGCCCAGCAGCTCCAGCTTGTCGTTGAAAGCATCGCGCACACGCTCGATGGTGTTCACAAGGTGGCTGAGGCCTTCCAGCGCATAAAATTCGCACTGCAGCGGCACCAGAACACCGTCAGACGCCGCCAGCGCATTGAGCGTCAGCAGGTTCAGCGCGGGCGGGCAGTCGAAAATCACATAGTCATAGCGGCGCGTGGCAGCAGCAAGGCCGTCGCGCAGGCGAAACTCGCGGTTGTCGGCGTCAATCAGCTCAATCTCCGCCCCCGACAGGTGCATGGAGGACGGGATGCAGTAAAGCCCCGGCACTTTGGTCGCGGCGGCGGCTTCGTCTGCCGTCGTCTCGCCGAACAAAAGCTCGTAAGAGCCGCGGTCGCGGTCTGCGCGGTCAATGCCAAGGCCGGTCGAGGCATTGCCCTGCGGGTCGAGGTCCACCAGCAAAACCTGCTTGCCGACAGCGGCCAGCGCGGTTGCAAGGTTGACAGCGGTGGTGGTTTTACCCACGCCGCCTTTTTGGTTCGAAATGCTGATATAGCGCGGGCCGGACAAACGGGGGGAGGCAGAAACGCCGTCCGCGGGTTTATCGGCGGCAGAGGCCGCGTTTTGGGTATATGTGTCTGAGGGCTGGGTCATGTCCAGTAAATAGCGCGAATCCCCTGCGGCGGGCAAGGCAAATTATGTTTCCCGCCCGCGGCCTGTTTCACATGAAACAATCCAGGAAAACAGCTTATTTTTTGGATAAGTTACTGATTTTTATAACTTTACTGGCCAAATCCGTCATGCTGGGATAGGTTTCGACGTCAAAAGACCACTGTTTGGCAGCTTTATCCAGCTCTTCCTGATATTGCATGCCCTTCATAAACAGGCCATAGGACGCGTGGCCGGGGGTGGAGAGGCGGTGCATATAAGACAGCAGGTCTTTGAGCGGCGCCAGCGCGCGCGCCGTGAAAACATCTATTTTAGGCAGCTGCACGTCTTCTACGCGGGTATCGTGGATATGTGCGGCGGCTTTTGTTTCCCGTGAAACTTCGCGCAGGAAAGTTGCCTTGCGGACATCGGATTCAATCAGGTGGACTTCCTTGACCCCCAGAAGCGACAGCACAAGCCCCGGAAAACCGGCGCCAGAGCCCATATCGACCAGGCGGACATTAATATCGGGGATATAACGGAACAGCTGGGCGGAGTCGAAAAAATGCCTCTCCGCCAGTGCATCCAGCGTCGAGGGGCCGACCAGATTGATGGCCTTCTGCCATTTCAGCAGCAGGGTTTCGTAGGTGCCCAGCGCCGCCAATGTTTCATGTGAAACACCGAAGCCGTAGCGCAGGAAAACTTTATCAAGGGTTTCTTCAGGCAACGTCTCGCTCCTCGCGGTCACGGCGTTTGACATGACGCAGCAGAGCGACCAGCGCGGCGGGCGTGACGCCCGGAATGCGCGATGCCGCGCCAAGTGTGTCCGGCGCATGCTGGCGCAGCTTCAGCTGCATTTCATTCGACAGGCTGCCCACGCGGCTGTAATCGAGGTCTTTGGGCAGCGTCAGGTTTTCATCGCGGCGGAAAGCCTGAATATCCGCCTCCTGCCGCTGGATATATCCGGCGTAACGCGCGTCGATTTCGACCTGTTCGGCGATGTCACGCTCGATATCCGCCAGCTCCGGCCAAATTTCGGCCAAGTTGTCAAAGCTGATATCCGGATAGCGCATCAGGTCATGGGCAGAGCGTTTGATGCCGTCCTGATTGACTTTAAACCCACGCCGTTCCAGCTCAATGGGCAAGGCTTGCAAGCTGTGCACCAAGGCACGGGCAGCTTCGAGTTTTTGCTGTTTTTCGGCGAAGGCTGCCGCGCGGTCAGCACCTACGCAGCCGATGGAAAGACCCAGCGGCGTCAAACGCTGGTCGGCGTTATCGGCACGCAGCAGCAGGCGGTATTCCGCGCGGCTGGTAAACATGCGGTAGGGCTCCGTCACGCCCTGCGTCACAAGGTCGTCAATCATCACGCCCATATAACCGTCCGCACGGTCGAGAATGAACTCTTCAGCGCGACCAGCCGCCACCAGCGCGGCGTTGATACCGGCCATGAGGCCTTGCGCGCCCGCCTCTTCATACCCCGTAGTGCCGTTAATTTGCCCCGCCAGAAACAACCCCGGCGCAGCGTTCACTTCCAGTGTGCGTTTCAAGGCACGCGGGTCAACGTAGTCGTATTCAATCGCATAGCCCGGCTCGATAATCGTGACATTTTCAAGCCCCGGAATAGTGCGGATGAGCGCTTCCTGCACTTCGGCGGGCAACGATGTCGAAATACCGTTCGGGTAAACCGTATGGTCGTCCAGCCCCTCCGGCTCGAGGAAAATCTGATGGCGCTCCTTGTCGGCGAAGCGCACGATTTTGTCTTCGATAGACGGGCAATAGCGCGGGCCGGAAGATTTGATTTGGCCAGAATACATCGGCGCGACATGCAGATTATCGCGGATAACCTGATGCGTCTTTTCATTGGTATATGTAATATAACAGCTGATTTGCGGTACCGTGACTTCTTTTGACATAAAAGAAAACGGCTCCGGCGGCGTATCACCCGGCTGCTCTTCGCAAACGCTCCAGTTAATCGTGCGGCCATCAAGGCGCGCGGGCGTGCCTGTTTTCAAACGGCCAAGCGGCAGGTTCAGCTTTTCAAGCGCCAGCGCAAGGCCGACTGACGGCTTTTCGCCGATACGTCCCGCTTCGTGCTGGTGAGTGCCGCGGTGAATAATCCCGCGCAAAAAAGTGCCGGTCGTTATAACAAGCGCCGCGCAGTCATACTGCGTCCCCGCCGATGAAATGACACCGCTGATGTTGCCAGCGGCATCGCGCAAAATATCCTCCGCCCCCTCGCCGATAACGGTGAGGTTCGGGTAGTCGAGCAGCAATGCCTGCATGGCTTCGCGGTAAAGTTTACGGTCGGCTTGCGCACGGGGGCCGCGCACGGCAGGGCCTTTGCTGGCGTTGAGCATGCGAAATTGAATGCCCGCCTGGTCAATCACACGGCCCATCACGCCGTCCAGCGCGTCAATCTCGCGCACCAGATGCCCCTTGCCGAGCCCGCCGATGGCCGGATTGCACGACATGGCGCCAATTGTGTCGATTCGATGCGTCAAAAGCAGGGTTTTCGCGCCCATACGCGCGGATGCCGCCGCCGCTTCACAGCCGGCATGGCCGCCACCCACCACAATAACGTCGAATTTATTAGACATTTCAATCACTTGATATGGTTATTACAATCTTTCACAAATCGGCAAGATTGTAAGCCAAACGATTGCTCATAAACCGGCAAAGATGCGCTATACTGGGCTTAAGAACTAAAGGCTTGGCTTTTAGGGAAAATAGATAGCGGAAATCCGCCAAAAGGACAAGTCCTTCCGAAGGGGACGTTATACCATGGCAGAGATGCAGGAAAAAGAGCCGCAGACAATATCGCCGCTCGCCGCCCTCGGCGGGAAGCTCGGCAGCAGCTTTGCCGCCGCCTCGGATGTCGCGCGCCTGCACCGCCAAATCATCGACAGCCAGAACGACACCGCCCGCCCTGCCGCTGGTGCCGCGCTGACCGCTTTTTACGCCGCTGCCGAAAAACTGAAATCCCGCGAAGCCGAATTCGCACAGCGCAGCCGTGCCCCCGAAACGGCCGATGCCGCGCCCGACCTTAAAATCAACCTGCGCAGCCCCGAACATTTCGCCGCGCTGCGTGCCTTCAAGGGCGCCGGCGCCGACATCGTCGCCCTCGACCCCGCCCTCGGCAGCGCACTCGTGAAAGCCGTCGAAAAAACCATCACACCACAAACACCCGCGCATAAGGGCGGGATGTAGTTTTTCGGCGACATCTTCAAATGGCCAATATTTGTTAAACCGAATACGCGTCAATCCGGCGCAGAAGGCGCGTGCGGGTTTCGGTGTCGCAGAAGGCTTCTTCAATCGCATTGCGGCTGATTTGCAAAAGCTCTGCTACTGTGAATCCGAAATGCGCGTGCGCAATCTGGTATTCGCGGCCGATGGATGTGCCGAAGAATGTCGGGTCGTCGCTGCCGAGTGTGACTTTCAGACCCGCATCAAAAAACTTGCGCAAGGGATGCGATGCGTAATCCGGATAGACTTTCAGGCAAAGATTGCTGGAGACGCAGACCTCCGGCACCGCATTAATCTTCAGCTGCTCCTGCATCAATGCCGCATCTTCAATCGCGCGCACCATGTGGCCGAAACGGCGTACGCCCAAAAGTTCCCGTGCCGCGCGGATGCTCTCCGCCCCCGCCGCTTCGCCTGCATGGGCGTTTCGGTACGGCAGCGCGGCAATATCATACGCCGCCTTGAAATCCGCGACGCTATGCGCGTTTTCATCGCCCGCCATGCCAAAGGCTGTAACCAGCGGATGCGGATTGTCCCGCGTGATTTCAGCAACGTGGATGGCCGCCGCGGGGCCGTAATGGCGCACGCAGGTCGCGATGAAACGCGCCTCGATACCCGTTTCGGCTTTTGCGCGCTCATACCCTGCGGTAATCGCGGCCATCATTTCGGCGTAAGTCAGCCCCGCCATGGCGCCGTGTTCGGCAGATATAATCGGCTCCGCATAGATGCAGCCCTCGGCCGCGCTGCGGGCGAAATAGTCATAGGTGACCGCTTCGAAGTCCTCCGCCCCGCGCATGACGGATGTCGCTTTATCGTAAGCTTCGACGAAGCCCTTGAGCGCGCCTGCCGCCGTGCCGTCATCCGGCCAGTGGAAATTCTCGCCGCTGGCGTCGAACAGGCCGTCCGGTATTTCAATCCCGTTTTTATCCGCCAGCTTGCGCACCATCGCGGGCGTGATGGAGCCTTCGAGGTGAATGTGCAAATCAACCTTGGGCAGTTTTGAAATATCGTTCATGCCTATCAGACCGCTTCCAGAATGGTCGCAATCCCCTGGCCGCCGCCGATGCACATGGTGGCCAGCGCAAGTTTTTTGCCTTCGCGTTTCAAAAGGCTCGCCGCCTTGCCCGTGATACGCCCGCCCGATGCGCCGAGCGGGTGGCCAAGCGCAATCGCGCCGCCATCAAGGTTCACTTTTGCTTCATCCGCGCCCAGTTCCTGCAGCACGGACAGCGCCTGCGCGGCGAAAGCCTCGTTCAGCTCGATAATATCAATGTCCTCGATGCTCAGGCCTGCACGCTTCAGCGCCTTGCGCGAAGCATCGACAGGGCCGATGCCCATGATTTCGGGTGCGCAGCCCGACACCGCCATACTGCGCACGCGCGCCATGATATGAAGGCCGTTTGCCTTGGCGAATTCTTCGGTTGTCACCAGCGTTGCAACCGCACCATCTGTCAGTGGCGATGATGTCCCCGCGGTCACGCTGCCCTCCGCGTCGAATGCGGGCTTAAGCCCTGCAAGCGCGTCCAGCGTTGTATCCGCGCGGATGCAGCCGTCTTCACTGACAACGCTTCCGTCTGCGGCGGTGACCGGTGTGATTTCATCTTGCAGCTTGCCTGCGGCACGCGCGGCAGCGGCTTTTTGCTGCGACGATACGGCGAAGGCTTCCTGACGCTGGCGGCTGATAGAGTATTTGCGCGCCAGATTTTCCGCCGTCTCCCCCATGCCGATATAGGCCTGCGGGAATGTCTCGGCCAGCGCAGGGTTCGGCAGCGGGTTAAAACCGCCCATCGGAATACGCGACATGCTTTCGACGCCGCCGCAAATAAACGCATGGCCCGCGCCCATCTGTATTGCCCCTGCCGCCATGTGAATGGACTGCATGGACGAGCCGCAGAAACGGTTGACCGTCGTGCCGGCCACCGTCAGCGGCAATTCCGCGATATTCGCAACGATGCGCGCGACGTTAAAACCCTGCTCACCCTCGGGGAAAGCGCAGCCGAGAATGAGGTCTTCAATCTCCCGCGTATTCACGCCGGTTTTTTGAACCAGCGCACGCACGGCGATGGCCGCCATGTCGTCAGGCCGAACGCCTGCGAGCTCGCCCTTGCCGGCGAAGTGAAACGGCGTGCGGACATATCCGGCGATAACCACGTTGTGCTGCATAAAAACCCCGTTAAATCAGATACATTGTATGAATAATATGATAGACAAAGCCGCCAATATCAAGAATGATTGCCGCAAGATAATCCCGCACGGGAAAAACGCCGAGGAAACGCGCATGTCCAGCCACCCCCTTATCGACTACGACAACATCATTCCGCACCTGCTTTACAAAGTCAGTTTTGATTTTGGACAAAAAGTGACGGGCGATGTGGCCGAAAAAATCGGCGCGGCGCTCGAAGAGCTCGGTCTTTCCGTATTCCTTCGCAACGAAGAGGCGGCCGATGGTGACCGCTGGACGGTTTCCCTCACAACCTACGGGGAGCCCGACCTTGCGATGATAAAGGCGCAGGTCGATATGGCCGCTGCCGAAGGCGGGTTCGAAGACATCACCACAGGCCTCGCGCTCGGCGCCGAAAAATTGCCGGAAAAAGACTGGCTGCGACATGTGCATGACAATTTTCCCCCCGTGACGGCGGGGCGGTTCTTTGTCTATGGTTCGCACTATACGGGCGAAAAACCCGCAGGTCTGGTGCCGCTTTGCATCGACGCCGCAACGGCTTTTGGCAGCGGGGAGCATGAAACGACCAAGGGCTGCCTGATGGCGCTTGACCGCCTTTCAGCGAACCATGCTTTCAAAAACGGCCTCGATATGGGCTGCGGCAGCGGTATTCTGGCGATTGGCATGGTCAAAATCTGGCCGGATATACGCGCCACTGCCGTGGATATCGACCCTGAATCTATCGTCGTTACCGAACGCCACGCCGCCATGAACGGCGCGGCGGATTTGATTTCCATGCAGGCGGGCGATGGCTACGCCGCCCCCATGGCGCGTGCGCACGCGCCCTATGACCTGATTGCCGCCAATATCCTTGCGCAGCCGCTGATTGACATGGCGGGCGATCTGAACGCTGTTTTGTTGCCGGGCGGCTTTGCCGTTCTCTCCGGCCTGCTGGCCCGTCAGGAAGCAGCCGTGACCGCCGCCCACACCGCCCTTGGCCTTAAGTTGGTCGATAAAATCGAGCTTGGCGAGTGGCGCGCGCTGGTTTTGCAAAAACCTGCGTAAAGCCGCGGCCATTTTGTTTTTTTCACAAAAAGGCCTATAATTAAACGAGCGATTAAACCCAAGGATTATCCCGTCATGACCCGTGTTCTGATACCGCTCCTGACCGTTTCCGCCCTCGCGCTGGTGCCCGCTATCTTTGTTGCGCCCGCTTTCGCACAAGAGTCCGTTTTCGAATTGGGCAACCGCAGCGACACCATGCCGGACGTGTCCGAATATCAAAGCGTGCGCAAAGGGCTTCTGCTCGAAGAAAAGAAAGAAGACGATGAGGTTCTTGAAAAAGACCCGATGGATGACGAAGGCAAGCCCGTCGCGCTGACTTACGAAGCCGTGCTGAAACTTTACAAAGACGGGCAGTATGAACGCGCACTGCCGCACCTTGAACTGCTGGCCAGCGGCGGCCACATGGGCGCCAAAGAAATTCTGGGCATCATGTATAACCTTGGCCAAGGCGTCTCGAAAGACCCTGCAAAGGCCTATGAGATGCTATTTCCTGCCGCTGACCAAGGCCGCGCGCTGGCACAGCACCATATCGGCGTTATGACGTTCACCGGTGCGGGTACCCCGCAGGACAGCATCAAAGCGCTGATGTGGCTTCAGCTTGCCCTTATCAACTATCCGGACGGCCCTGAAAAAGACGCCGCACGCCGCGACCGCGATTCCGTCTATGGCCGTCTCAATCGCCGTGACCGTGAAAATGCCATGCTGATGACGCGCGAATGGCTCACCAAAAGAGGAGAAGCCCACCTACTGGACATGCAGTAAGCGGGCTTCCACTTTACAAAGAAACGATACAGGCGCGCTTTTGCGCTGCCTTTTGCGTCAGCAAATTTTCTTAGGCAAATTTCGTTTTCAGACCTTGCACAGCTTGGTCTTTGGCAAGCTTCGCACGGTCATAAACGTAACCGGCGGTTTGCATGCCCATGTTCGGGTCTTCGCCGATGGCGGCATAAAGCCCGCCGACAACGCCCTGAAACGCGGATTTCAGTTTGGACTCTTTAAACGTGTTTTCATTCGCCATGACGAAACCCCGAAAAACTAATTGTTAACGATACGTTAACACTACGGCGATTCCGGCGATATGTCAAAAGTTATCAAAAACTCTCTTGGTTTTCAGAAAGATAACAAATATCACGTTCAATATGTTTCAAATGTGTCCGGTTGAACGGGTCACAGCCGCGGCGCATTTGCGGGGCGCGAAAACGCATACCGCCCAGATAATTCCCGCCCTGCGGCATAACACCCAGCTGGCAGAGCCGCGCGGTGTCCAGTTTCATACGCCCGATATCCTGCGCGGCACCGCGCGCCCCCAAAAGCGCCATATCCATCATTTCAAGCGCCAGATGGTCGCAGGCGTCCACGCGCTCCGCCACCTCGAACCATTCCAGAAACGCCGCGCGCAGAGCCGTGCCGTCGAACTGGTGCCGCGGATGTGCGGCGGCAGTGCGGGCAAAGGAAACGGATACATCACCATCTGCCGCCGCCAGCAAATGCCGCCAAAAAAAACACGGACCCGCCGCACGCAATTCCCATGCGGCAAGATGGGTGATGGCGCAAACATCCGCTTCGAAGGCGCGGCAGTAGCGCAGAAAGTCTTCCGGCTTTAGCCTTGTATCCGGCGTCAGCGCACGGCCATGTTGCCAGATGCGCCGCAGCCCGCCGATGATGCTCGCCAAGTAAAGGCTTATGCCTTTTTGTGAAGATAACAATGATGACGGCTGGTAGCCGATATCAAGGCGCTTTTGCAGCGGGTAATAAAAACTTGTTTGCGGCTCCAAAAGCGGGTCAAGGCCGATATGCACGCCCCGCAGCACCGCCGCGCGCAAAAGTGCGCGGCCACTTGGTGCATGCAAAAGGAAGGAGCAAACCTGCTGCACCGCATCGGCAAAAATTTTTGCTTGAAGCCCCAATGCGGCCGGAAACACCTCATCCTGCGCGTCATGCTGCAAGAAAGCCGACAGCGGAAAGGCGATGCGCGGCGATGATGAAACGCCCGCAGTCATACAAACCCTATGCCTGTTCGGCGTTGCCGCCGCGGCGCGCCGCATTCGCAAAACGGGCGAAATCGACAACTTCGGCAGACAGCTTGACGGATTCCTCAATCATCTGGCGCTCTTTTTCCTGAAAGCTGCGCTCGAACTTGATGAACCACAGGAAGTTGGCGTTGGAGCGGTCTTCGACCGTTGCATAGCAGGTATCCATCGGCGTGCGCTGCGCGCTCATCGACAGATAGTTGCGGCCATGCGGCAGCTCGCCCAGGCGCTGGAACAAGTCCATGGATACGCGGCTGCGTTCCTTTTGCGACTTCATATAACCCGCTTCGTCCAGCAGCATCTGGTGAATGATGCGTTTGTCATGAATTTTCGTGCGGCTGTCTTCGAAAAATTTATCGTAGGCAGCGCGCGAAGCCTCGCCGTTATTCAGGCTGCGGAAATCCGTCTGCGCCTTTATTTCAAACGTGCGGCTGACATCCGACATGGGCGAGCCGACCAGAAAATCCCAGGCCTCGCTATTGCCGCCCAGTTTCAGCTCCCACGCCACCTTGATGGAAACCATCAAAACGTCGGCCTGCTGCGCGCGGTTGACCAGAATGGCCTCATCCGGCTCATAGTCCATCGGGTTCACCAGCGCGCCGTGGAAATGCTGCCAGTTGCGGCGCAGTTCACGCGCCAGCATGTTCAGCAAATCGCCGCGCGGGCGGAACGGGTTCAGCGTAATCGTCGCGGCGCGGCCCTCGCGCGGCGGGTAAAACTGCGATGCTGGTACTTGCGCATCATATACAATGTTCAGGTTTTCAGCGGCCGCGCCCGACATCAGCTCTTCAGCCGTACGGCTTTGCATCAGACTTGCGCGCAACTCTTCGGTCGGCACGATGGTCGCGGGGCTTTCCGGTTTGTCGCAAACGGTGCGCTGGTCCAAACGCCAGTCAAGGCTTGCGCGGTGCGACAGATGTTTGCCATCACGCAGGCGGCCTGCCGTATGACGAAAACGGCGCTTGTCCGGTTTCGGCAGTTTGAAGTCGCTGTCTTTATCTACATCGTTTGCCATCTACACACCTTTTTCCCTTGGCTGCTTCGAAGTCAAAGTTTGCGGTAGTGTCGGCCTTGTGGCCGTCGATACCTGTGTAGTCCCCCGTCAGGTATCTTTTGGTCCGTCTCTTTGTTATCCGAGCAGGCAGCTTTTCCCCTAGCACCTTCATCATGCGGCAGGGGTGGTTAACATCCGGTGTTTTTGGCACAAAAAGCAGCAAAATATTATAGTTATGTAATCAAATAGGCATTTTTTGCCATGCTGCGCTGAACAACAGTTCAAATAATCAGCTGTCAAATATGGCGCAGCCCCGACATACGCGGGGGTGATTCGATTCGCCCATAGCGATGCATCAGGCTTAACAGACCGAAAAATAAGGATTTTTGCATCCAGCGCAGACGCGGCATCTTTTCCGGCACCGCCCTGTAAACCTGATCGGCAAAAAATCCGGCCATGCTTGCGGCCATGATTAGCAGCTCTTCGCTGTTTGTCTGTGCAAAGCGCGTGCCTGCCTCTGCATCATATAAAGACAAAAATTCTTCGGCATGGCCAAAGCCCATCGCCTCCAGATGCACCGACAGCATCAGGGCATCAAAAACCACAGGCCCGCGGCAGGCGTTCGGCCAATCGACAATATATGTGCGCGCGTCCGTCAGCAGGATATTATCCAGCCGCAAATCCCCGTGTATCAAACCAGGTTTGAAATCAAAACCTGCCGCCGCGGCTTGCAACGCGCAAAGCGTTTCCAGCGCGCCGAAAAAAAACGTGCCCGCCGCATCTTCGTTTTCGAAAACGCCCAGTAGCTTGTTTTTAATTTTCGGCTCGTCTTTTATCCGCCGCCATTTTTTTTCGTCGCGCAAAAAAAAGCTCAGGTAATTATGCGTCCGCGCATCCGCCGTAAATGCCGCAGGTATCGCAGAGGCATGCACTGCCGCCACATGCCGCATGATGTCCGCCGCGCGCATCCGCACGGCGGCGTTCACGTCTTTATCCGCATATTCCCAAAGCCCAAGTGTCCAGCCGTCTTCGTTTCCATCGCTGACCACACCGACAAAAGCAGGCGCGACGCCGCGCAGCACAGGCAGCGTTTCATAGGCCTGTATTTCTGTTTTTATATGCAGCGTCGCGTGGGACATTTCGCCCGGATGGCTGCCCTTGGCGAAAACGCGGCGGCCGTCTGCAAGCGTCACGGCAAAGCCCGCCGTTGCGGACAGGCTGCCATAAACGGATATGCCGTCCGCGATATCGCTTTTACAAACCGCGGATATTTGCGCACGCAAATTTTGCGGCAATGTGCCGAAGGCGGGCTTGTGTTCTTGCGCGGTGGGCGGCGCGAAAAAAGGGGCGGGGTATAACATGAATAATTGCCGGCGTTAAAACGCCCTGCCTTCTAGGCGTATTGCTGAAGGGCAGAGTCCTGCAAAATCGGCATGCCTTCGATTTTCAGCTCTTCTTCGGACATGCTGACAAGGCCGTCAGGCTTCACATGCACGCGCGTTTTAAAAAGGGAATCCTTAAACACCATAAAGGCTTCAAGATTGAACGTACCGTCTTCATCTTCGCCGACCAATGTCACGGGCTCCAGCATTTGCTGCATAACCTTGCGGCCCTGCAGTGGCGGTTCAACCTGCCAGCGAATATCGTCGATGGTTTCAATGATAAGAAAACGCCCGTGGCGGCCGCGGACATAGCCAAAGAAAAACTTCACATACTGCACAACCGTGCGCGCATCGATACGGATGGGCGCTTTTTCGTTCGTCTCGTAAATCGTCTGGTTGGTCCAGTTGATGACGTTCACATCCCCCGGTTTGTAAATCGCGTATTTACGCACGGCGGGCACAGCCGACAAATCCGTCAGCTCCAGAAATTCATAGTCGCGGTAAAAAGGCAGCTTCTGGCTGCGGATAGTCGTGCTTTCCATGCTGAACGGCACGGGCTCCAGATGCGGGTTCACCTCGGACAAAATCCGTGCGGTGCGCTCGACATCCATTTTTTGCCACTCTTCGCTCATCTACCCATGCCCCAATCAGGATGACGTTTGCTCGGCATTTATCCTATCGGCAAATACCGGCGATGAAAAGCCGTAACGACTGCTCAAATTTTCCACGCCGCAAAACGGCACCGCATAAATATGACAGACATAAATATGGTTTGTGCATAACCCTGTGCACAAACCTGCGCATATAACGGTGGGTTTGTTTTCATCGCTGCTGCGCGGGGATAAGCAACCGAATTATGAGTCAGCCCATCCACGCATGGACTCCGGAATAGAAAAACGGGGATAAGTATATTTACCGGAATCAAACTTTACCCACGCTATTCACAGTTCAATTCATAATTGATATTTCTGGATAAATTTAATTTATCCCGATTTTTATCCCCCGCCTTTTCGTGTTTTTTATATTGCCGCTGTGGAAAAATACGGCGTTTTACAGTTATCCACGTCATCCACGCGCCTACTGCTTCTACAATTCTCTTATATATATTTTCTTTATATTGGATGCCTGCATGCCATGCCCTATAAAGAAACCATGCAAACCAAGGTTGCCCATAGTCAGACCATGACACCCGCTGTTATTGAAAAACCGATGCTCGAAGCACTCAAAGGCCGTGTTGCGCCACGCGCGCCGATATGGCTGATGCGTCAGGCAGGCCGTTATCTGCCCGAATACTGTGCTTTGCGGGCGGAGGCTGGGTCTTTCCTCAATCTTTGCTACAACCCCTCCATGGCTGCGGAAATCACGCTGCAACCCCTGCGCCGTTATGACTTTGATGCCGCGATTTTGTTTTCCGATATTCTGGTTATTCCGCATGCACTCGGCCAAGGGCTTGCATTTGTCGAAGGCGAAGGGCCGCAGCTGCCACCGCTTGAAAAACTATCCGATATCGAAAATCTGGATATGGCGGGCTTTGAGCAAAAACTTGCCCCCGTTTACGAAACTATTCAAATTCTGAAACGTGAACTTGCTGCCGATAAAACGCTTATCGGCTTTGCAGGCGCGCCCTGGACGATTGCCTGTTATATGCTCCACGGCCGCGGCGGCGGCACGTTTGACCGTACGCGCCAAATGGCAGCCGCCGACCCTGCAGGTTTTCAGACTTTCCTGATGCACATTGCCGATGTCACGGCACGTTATCTGGTTTCGCAAATCAAAAATGGCGCCGATACCGTGCAGCTGTTCGATAGCTGGGCAGGGCTTGTACCTGACAGTGATTTTGAATCCCACATTATCGCGCCGACCAAACATATCATTGATAAAATTCGCGCGGCGGCGCCGGATGTTCCCATTATCGGATTTCCGCGTCAGGCCGGCAAGCATTACGCAGCCTATGCACATGAAACCGGCATTTCTGCCCTTGGCCTTGACCCGCAGGCGGATATTCAATCCATGCCGAAAAATATATGCCTTCAGGGTAATCTTGACCCTGAAAAACTGCTGGCAGGCGGCGATACCATGCGCCGCGCCGCGCTTGATATTCTTCAGGCTGCGGAAGGCCGTCCTTTCGTATTCAACCTCGGCCACGGGGTTATCAAAGAAACACCGCCCGAGCATGTGGCGGAACTCGCCGCACTTGTCCGCAGCTATACCCGCACGGTTTAAAGAGCAAGAACATGACCGAAAATAAACAGAAAATCGCCGTTGTGCTGATGAACCTTGGCGGTCCGCTCAAAGAAGCGGATATCAAGCCCTTCCTGTTCAATTTTTTCATGGATAAAAACATCATCGGCGCGCCGTTGCCTATCCGCTGGCTGCTGGCGAAATGGATTGCGTTTAAACGCGGCAGCGGCGCAGCCAAAACATCATACGCCGCGCTCGGCGGCAAATCGCCACTGCTTGAAAATACCGAAGCGCAGGCAAAAGCGTTGGAACTGCTTTTGCAAAAAACATGGCCGCAGCTGAAAGTTTTCGTGACCATGCGCTACTGGCATCCGATGTCGCCCGATGTCGTACGCGCCGTGAAATCATACGCCCCGGCGCAGGTTATTCTTTTGCCGCTATACCCGCAGTTTTCGACCACCACCAGTTTTTCATCCATTCAAAACTGGGAACGCGAAGCGCAGTCCGCAGGACTGGATATCGCAACCGCGAAAGTCTGCTGCTACCCTTATCAATCAGGTTTTATTTCCGCCTCCGCCGCGCTGGTGCGCGCGGAAATAGAAAAAGCGCCTGCGAAAACGCGTGTGCTTTTCTCCGCCCATGGCTTGCCGGAAAAAACGATTGCCGGCGGCGACCCGTACCAGTTTCAATGCGAACAATCCGCACAGAAAATCGTCGATAGCCTGGGCATAGAAAACCTCGACTGGCAGGTATGCTACCAAAGCCGCGTCGGCCCGTTGAAATGGATTGGCCCATCGACCGAAGAAGCGCTGGACAAAGCCGCCGCAGACGGCGTCGGTGTGATTGTCTATCCGCATGCCTTCGTCAACGAACACGTCGAAACACTGGTTGAAATCGAAGAAGAATACCGTGAATACGCGCATGAAAAAGGCGTCCCCTATTTTGCGCGCGTGCCGACGGTCTCCACGCATCCGGATTTTATCGCGGGGCTTGCCGCGCTGGTCGAAGATAAACTGGCGGGAAAAACCGCGCCGCGGATTTGCCCTGAAACCTTCAAGCGCTGCGGCTGCGCCCTTTAGAAAAAGGAAATCACCATGCACGATTTTATTGCCACGCATTACCTCTGGTTCAAAGCCTTGCACCTGATGGCTGTTATTTCGTGGATGGCAGGCATTTTTTATTTGCCGCGGCTTTACGTTTATCACGCTGAAGCGGAAAAGGGCTCTGAACTATCCGAGACCCTCAAAATCATGGAGCGCAAACTGCTCAAAATCATCATGAACCCTGCAATGATTGCGACATGGGTTCTGGGGCTTTTGATGTTGCACGCCAACCCCGAAATCATGACAGGGCAGGGCTGGATGCATGCCAAGCTGACACTTGTTTTGTGCATGAGCGGTTTTCACGGCTACCTCGCCTATACCCGCAAAATTTTCCTGCGCGACGAAAACAAAAAAACGCACAAATTTTATCGCAAAATAAACGAAGTCCCGACACTGCTCATGATGGCCATCGTTATTCTGGCCGTTGTTAAACCGTTTTAAAAGGTTCAGCGCGCAAGCCCGAGCGCGGCGCGGCGCTGGCTGCAATATTCAGGATTGGCCTTGCCGAAACCGCGGATATAGTCCGCGCGCTGTCCGCTTGGCGGGTGCGTGGATAAAAGTTTTCGCGTTGTCGAGCTTGCTTTCGACCGCTTTTCAAAATCGTAGTCCCAGTCGAATTCCTCTGCCGCGGCATCAATAATGCCTGTGGTTTTAAGGGAAAAGCGGTCCGCCTCGCGCTCGCTATATTGGGAACGTTTCGCAAGCGTGACGGCGTTAAGCGCATAAGCCGCAACGGTATAGGCCGCACCTGCCAGAATATTTCCCGTCAACGCCAGAGCCACGCCAGCCTGCAAGTTAAGCAGGGGCAGGGTTTTAACATGAAAAGCCAGGCTTGCCGTACCACTATGGCCAAGCGCCGTATGACCCATTTCGTGCGCCATGCCCGAAAGCAACGATTCAGTGCTGTCATTCTGGAACCGCTTGCGCCCGACAACCATCGCATAATGCTCTTCGCGGCTAAACGGCTTCAACCGGGTGACCCAGAAATCATCTGACGACGATGTCACATAAATACGCGGTATTTTTTCTTCTGGTATACCGGCGGCGGCTGCGACGCGCAAAAACTTGGCAGGCAAGGCCGCCTGCTCCGGAAAGCGTTTCGCGAAGCGAAGCGCATCGTCAAGCTGGGTAAAATCATAGCTGGCCACTTCCTCCAGCCGCTTTTCAATCTTCCCAAAGCTGCGTGCGGTAAAAACCAGCGATAGTGCCGTCAGACCGGCGGCAACGCCTACAGTAGCGGCGGGCCCCACGGCCGCCGCTGAAAGCCCCAGCGACAGTGCGGTCAGCGAGACGCTGGCTAGAAAAGGGAAAGCTTTGCCTTTGATGCGCTCCTTTACGGACAACAGCCTGCTATCCGGCGTGGCGACAGGATTGTAAAAGGTATCGTTGTCTGCAAACCTTTTGAATATGCTGGCTATCATATTTGACTACCCCCCACTCTGCCGCGAATGGCGCCATGAGCATAAGCTGCCGATTTCCGCGCTCAGGTAAAAAGACTATCCGAATACCTTCTTTCTGTAAATATATTTATGTTAAATAAAAAGAGTGGGCGACAACCAATTGACAATGATATGGAATTTTGATAGGATGAAAATATCCGCCGAAAAAGGCTTTATCCGTCTTTTGATATTTTTCTTACATATCGGACACTTTCCGGCGTGACTTTTGTGCCTTCCGCACAATTTTTTCTGTCACCCCCTATCTCCAAAAAACTTCGGGCTTTCAGATACCAACCGAACAACCCCCAAAGACCAACGAAAGAGTATTCCAGTGGTAAAACGCTCACGTCATTCCGGCTCCCGCCACGGCGGCAATGGAAACGGCAATCATCATGGCCATGGCGGCCACGGCAATCAGCCTTATGAACCGACCCCCGAAGAGCTTGCCGCTGAAGAAGAGGCCATGGCGCGCCGTGACCCTAATGTCAAACCGATGGACTTGCAGGAGCTGAAAGGCAAATCGCCCGCCGAACTTTTGACCTATGCCGAGGAAGTCGGCATCGAAAACGCCTCCACCCTGCGCAAGCAGGAAATGATGTTTGCTATTCTCAAGCAGCTGGCCGAACAGGACATTCCTATTTCCGGCTCCGGCGTGCTCGAGGTTTTGCAAGACGGTTTCGGTTTCCTGCGCAGCCCCGAAGAAAACTACCTGCCGGGTCCGGACGATATTTACGTCTCCCCCAGCCAGATTAAACGCTTCGGCCTGCGCACGGGCGACACCGTCGAAGGTGAAATCCGCGCACCCAAAGATAACGAGCGTTATTTCGCTCTTCTGCGTGTGAACCAGATTAACTTCGAACACCCCGAACAAATCCGCCACCGCATCAACTTCGATAACCTTACCCCGCTTTATCCCGACCGCAAAATCAAGCTGGAACTGGACGACCCGACCGCGGGCACCATCGGCGCGCCGCGCAAAGGCAAAGGCCCCGTTCAGGTGCAGCTGCAGCGTGTGATTGAACTCGTCTCCCCGCTCGGTTTTGGCCAGCGCGCACTCATCGTCGCGCCGCCCCGCACCGGTAAAACGGTGATGATGCAAAACATTGCCAATTCTATCGAAACCAACCATCCGAACGCCTATCTCATCGTTCTTCTGATTGACGAGCGTCCGGAGGAAGTGACCGACATGGCCCGCTCCGTCAAGGGCGAGGTTATTTCGTCCACCTTTGACGAACCCGCAGCCCGTCACGTTCAGGTGGCGGAAATGGTGCTTGAAAAAGCCAAACGTCTGGTTGAACACAAACGCGACGTCGTTATTCTGCTCGACTCTATTACCCGTTTGGGTCGCGCCTATAACACCGTTGTGCCGTCGTCGGGTAAAGTCCTGACGGGCGGTGTGGATGCGAATGCGCTCCAGCGCCCGAAACGCTTTTTCGGTGCCGCGCGTAACATCGAACAGGGCGGCTCTCTCACCATTATCGCCACTGCGCTTATTGATACCGGCTCGCGTATGGACGAGGTGATTTTCGAGGAATTCAAAGGTACGGGTAACGCCGAAATCGTTCTCGACCGTAAAATTTCCGACAAGCGCGTTTTCCCCGCCATCGACATCCAGAAATCCGGCACCCGCAAGGAAGAGCTTCTGGTCGAAGACGGCATGCTCAGCAAAATGTGGATTCTGCGCAAGCTCATGTCTTCCATGGGCACGGTCGATGCGGTCGAATTCCTTATCGACAAGATGAAAGACACCAAAAACAATGACGAGTTCTTCAAGCTGATGAATCAGTAAAAAGAACGCGGACAATAAAAAAACGCCCCGCATGTAACGGGGCGTTTTTTTATGATGTGTGCGGTAATCAGGGCTGCGGGGTTGCGCTTTCCGGTTTAGGCGTGCGGCGCATTTCCTGCCAGCTGCATTTCCCTTCGGCGGGCGACTGTTTTTCGCCGTCGCCCGTGCCGTTGGTTATCAGCGAAATCACTCGCGCGTCTTCCAGATACCCGTTATGCGCGGTCAGCGGGTCGGCAAAACTTGCGGCGCCGAAAATATCGCGCTGCTGCGCGACGTTGATGCTGACATTCGCAAGGCGCGGGCAGACGCGGCTGTCGATATGTTGCTGCGCGAAATCATCCTGCACCGGATAGGACAAAATATCGTTGGGGTCGCTGAATGCGACGATGTTCAGGCGGTGCAAAATACGCTCCGACTTCAGCTCGCCGTTTGCCGTGCAATATTCACGGAATTTTCCGGTAACCGCGGGGGCTTCGCGCCCCAATTGCAGCAGCGGCAGCTGGTTGGCCAGCATGAAAACGGTGAAATCCTTGTCGCGCACCATGCCGCGGATGCTTTCAAGGCGGCTGCCGGGCAGCGCCGTTTTGCTGTCCGTCGCAAAAGATTGAATGGTATCCAGCGTGATGCGGCTGCCAAGGCTGTGGGTAATAAAGAAGTAGTCGTCATCGGCGACGCGCGCCATTTCCGTGCTTTGCCATTCGTGGCAGGCGTGGCGACCGTCGCCCGACGGCAAGCCGAACCAGTCGCTGGAAAACATCCAGCAAACAGATTCCCGCACCGATGCGGTGATTTTGTCATGCCCGCCGCCCATATAAATCAAAAGGTCGGGAACGGTTGCATTCAAAAACCCCTTCATGGTGTGGTTGACGCCGCTGCGTGCTAGGCCTTCGGTATTGGCGGTATCGTAGAGGATAAGTTTTTTATCCTCTTCCGTAATTGGCGACCATGTTAGCTCATAAAACAGCAGGCTGCGCGCGGATTTGCGGCTGCTGTGGCGCGTGATGCGCAGCGTGCCCAGCTCCGGCGGTTTGCCCTCCGCATCGTGTCCGATGTCCGGCGCAGAAAGCCGGATTGTTTTGACTTCAGGGTCAACAATATCCAGCTCCAGCGCCGTCATCAGCCTATCGCGGAAACGGTTGGAATATCCTGCGGTATGGTGACTGATGCCATGCACCATCAGAACCTTGGTCGTGCCTGCCGTATCCTGCGCATGGCTGTCGAGGCTTTGCTCGAGCCCCGCAAATTTCGGCCCTTGCATCTGGCATTGGCGTGTGTCAGTAACCTCGCGGTCAAGAACAGCCTCCGCGATGCCGCGCGAAATGCCGGTGCATCCGGAAAGCAGCAAAAAAAGACCGCAAAACACCGCAGCCGCAGGTATTTTCATCAAGGATTTTTTCATCACAGAGACAGCCCGAATTTACGAAGAATATTCACAAGCCACTCCGCCCGCGGGGTCGCAAAAAAAGCAACACCCAGCCAGACCAGTCCACTGGTGCCCAGTGCATACCACGCCTGTTTTCCTGCCGATGGTAGGCCGTGTTCTTTGACCTGTACGTTTTGCGGCAGAATCTTTTTAAGCGCAGCGGCGGCAAAAATCTTGATACCTAAAACCGCGAGCCCCCAGCCCAAAAGCCAAAGTGCGAAATCCGCTGCAAGGATATGTTGCTCCAGTTGCTGCTGCACCATCAAACCGCGCACAGCTTCGCGCGCGGGGGTCATGAAATAGGCGGCATAAAGACCACCGGCGGCGATGCTGCCGGCCGCAAGGCCTTTCCAGCGCGGCCCCTCCGCCAGCGCCAGAAGCGCAAGGTCGGCATAGCGAATGGTCGCCTTCGCGAATTTGTCGGTGACAAGAATTTGATATTCGCGGCGCAGCTTTTGGTAAACGTGGCTTTTGCTGTTATGCGTCAATCCCGCCAATACCTGCCGCACCATTTTAAAGCGGCAGGCGCTCGCCACCAGCGCCGCCGCCGCCATCGGTCCCTTGGACAGCTTCACAAGCGCGCTGACGCCCGGTTTGGTCAGACTGTCGATAAGGGGTTCAATCTCGATAATCCGGCCATGCAGGCCGGCAATAACGGCAGGGTGCGATTTACCGGCCACAGAAAACTCCACCTGCGATACAGGCAACAGGCCGATAAAGGGCAAAATCAGTTTATCGCCTTCAACCTCGGACACAAGGCGCAGGATTTCCGCATGTCCTTCGGTGGCTGTTTTTTGAATACCCAGATGCTCCAGCACTTCGACAACTTCGGGCAGCGTTTGTTTTCGGTCCAGCTCGAACTGCGCTTCGCAGTGCCAATGGGTGTCGTAAATATACGTCCAGTGTCCGCTGCGGTCACATTCGGTGCAGGAAGTGCGTCCCTGTCCGTTACAGACCACGCAGCGCAGGGTTTTCATGCCCTGACAGGTCATGCAAACGCCGCGCCCGCTGCCGCTACATTTCATGCAGGGCACGCGCGAGCCGTCAGCGCGCTGCTGTTGCCCCGTGCCATAACAAACGGCGCATTGCGTTGCGCCCTGTCCCGCGCAGCCTGTGCAGGGCGCATGGCCGCTGGCATTGCAAGTGCCGCAGGGGTTTGTGGTTGCGCCGTTGCACTTCAGGCATTTATCGACAACCGAATATTCCTGATGCGCCGCCGCCAGTTTGAAGCGGAAAGGTTTTTCGCCAAAAGATTTTCCGGGCTTTTTATCGATGACTTCGCCGATTTCGCGCTGGACGTTATCGTCGGCCACCAGTGTTTTTGACTGCGCGGCAGCGTCCGCCATGACGGCTTCTTTGGTGGGCATGGTCTTGCCGCTCGGCTGGTTGCCGCTGCGCTGGCTGACGGTCATATCCGGTTTCAGTTCTACCAACATCTGCGCGTGTACCAGATGCACCTGCGTGTCGTGCTTGACCAGACGTACCTGGTCGATTTTGACACCATTGCCGTCCAGCATATTCGCAAGGTCGCGCGCGCCTTTTTGCGGGATTTGAAAATGCTCTTCGGCGGGTTGGGCAGGAAGTTGTTCTAGTCTGGACATGTGAAAACCATCAGCGGCTTGAGGGGGCGGATATCAGGCAAGATGCGCTTTCAAATGGCGCCGCGTGCGGTCGTTGGCTGTTTCGGCCATGGCTCCGTCGTAATGCTCCCCGCCGATACGGGCGAAGGCATGGTCAACGCCCTGATACACATGCAGCGTGATGCCGGGCTTGTTCAAAAGCGCATCCAGAATTTTCTTTTGTGCCTCCGGCGGGACGAATTTGTCTTTTTCGGCGATGTGCATCAAAAGGGGTTTGGTGATACCGCCCGCTTCGCTCAGCAGTGCATCCAGTCCGACGCCGTAATAGCTGACATTGGCGTCAGCATCGGAACGCGTCGCCATCAAAAACGCCAGTTTGCCGCCAAGGCAATAGCCGATGGTGCCGGCCTTGCCGTTCGCGCCGTCGATTTTACGCGCGGCGGCCAGGGTGGATTTAAGGTCTTCGACGCCCAAATCGACGTCAAAGCCGTTGAAAAGGGCGAAGGCGCGTTTCCATTCTTCTTCGGTGCGGTCGGTGATGTCTATGCCCGGCTCTTGCCGCCAGAAAAGGTCGGGGCAGATGGCAATATAGCCTTCCTTGGCCAGATTGTCGCAAATGCCGCGCATCACGCCATTGACGCCGAAAATTTCCTGAATGACCACAACGGCGGGGAAAGGGCCGTTTCCTTGCGGACGTGCGACATAAGCCGAAAAAGAACCCCCGTCATGTGCGTTTATCGTGATTGTCTCTGCCATGATGCCGTTCCCTTTCGTGCGTCCGTGAATACCGTTTTACAGACTAACCGTTTAGGGCGGAGCGTCAAGCAGCGCAAGCGGGAAATTGCCGTGATTTTATTGTTTTACTCGTCATTGGCAGGGGGGCGTTGCATGCCCTGCCGCTCTGCCCGCAGCATTTCCCGAAACGTCTGCGGCGAGGTGACGGGCGGCAGGCATCTGCGCTGCGCACATATCCATGCGGCCGCAGCAGCATCGGTTTTTTTACCGTAAGCAGGGTGTATCTCCGGCAAGGCATTTTGCGAGGGCGCGTGCAGTACTTGCGCAGGCAGAGAAAGGCCACGCAAAACATCCTGCAACACCGCGCGCGCGGCGGCATCGTTACCGGAAATAACAATGCAAATGCCTGTCTGCGCTTCCCATGCAGCTTCTATCAGCGCGGCATGCGGAAAAATATGCGTGGCCATGCCGCCTGCGAAAGCCATGGCGGCTTTTTCCGCTTCCTCCTGCCATTTTACGTCGCCGCTGAGGGCTGAAAGACGCGACAGCAACTTGATAAAAACGGCATTGCCCGAGGGCATGGCGTTGTCATCCGCATGCAGCGGACGCAGCGGCAGGGGCGCCGCATCCGGCGGGCTCATGTAATACCCGCCGCCTGCCGCAGAAAAATCCGCCATGACGATTTTTGCGCTTGCGGTTGCGTCCGCCAAAAAAACGGCATCGCCCGTATTTTCAAACAGCGCCAGCGCGGCAAGACCGAAATGCGCGTAATCGTCCAGCCGCGCTGCCGCGCCGTTTTTTCCGTCGCAGCGGCTGCGCGCCAAATGGCCATCCGGCGCGCGCAAGCCTTGGCGCAGATAGTTAAAACAGGACAGCGCCGTGTCCTGCCATGCCGGTTTTTCAAAAACAAAAGCGGCGCGGCAAAGCGCGGCAGCCGTCAGGGCGTTCAGGTCGCAAAGAATTTTATCGTCGCGCGCGGGCGCGCTGCGCGCATCGCGTAAAAACCGCAGTTTGCGTGCAAGGGCGTGGTAACGCGCTTCATCCGCGCCGCGCCATTCGGCCTGCGCAAGGCGGTTCGGGATGCTGTATCCGGGCTGGCCCGGCCAGTTGCCGAATTTTGAAATATCGTATGCCGCGCGGAAATCTGCGGCATCGGTGCCCAGCGCGTCGTCAACGTCCTGTGCGCGCCAGATATAAAACGCGCCCTCTTCTTCTACGCCTGTATCTGACATACTGTCGGCATCAAGGCTGCTGGCGAAGGCTGTAAATACGCCCTCTTTAATACCCATTTCGCGCAAAAGCCATTCAACGGTTTGCTCTACGCGCGCGGCGAAAAGCGGGTTTTGCGTTTCGCGATAAACTTCGGTGAGCAGGTCGATAAAAAGCGCATTGTCGGCCAGCATTTTTTCAAAATGCGGAATTTCCCACGCGCTATCGACGGTATAGCGGAAAAACCCGCCGCCTATATGGTCGTAAAGCCCGCCCTGACACATGGCCGTCAGCGCCTGCACCACAGCGGATTTGTATTTATCCATCCCCGTACGAATGTGGCAATTCCACAAAAGCGACAGCGCGCTCAGGCAGGGAAATTTAGGTTGTTCCGCATCGCCAAATCCGCCGGATACGGGGTCTGTTCTTTGCAGCAGCGCATCGCCGAAATGCGCCGCCTGCGCGGGCAGTGGCAGGGCAGCGGCATTTTGAGTATAAAGCGCTTGCAGCGCGCGGCGGATATTCTGGCTGTTATGCGCGATTTTATCAGGCTCGCACGTCCACGCCTCCGCCACGCCGCGCAGCACCTCGCGAAAAGACGGCAAACCGTGGCGCGGATGCGGCGGAAAATAGGTGCCGCCCCAGAAAGCTTCCCCCTCGGGTGTTAGAAAAACCGTCAGCGGCCAGCCGCCCCGCTGCCCCATCAATGCCAGCGCGGCCTGATAGACCGTGTCCACGTCCGGCAACTCTTCGCGGTCAACCTTGATACAGACATAAAGGCTGTTCATCAAATCGGCGGTGGCGGCGTCTTCGAAACTTTCATGCGCCATGACATGGCACCAGTGGCAGGCCGCATAGCCCACAGACAGCAGCACCGGTTTGTTTTCCGCGCGGGCGCGCGCGAAGGCGGCATCGCTCCACGGCATCCAGTGCACAGGGTTATGCTGGTGCTGGCGCAGGTAGGGGCTGGTCTCCTCGCCCAAAAGATTTTTGCCGGACAGATTCATCTTGTCGCCATGGGTTTCCTGACCTACCTTAGCGAAAGTAAAAGGATTACGCCATGAACAACCACAGCGATGCGCAAAAACCCTACTTCGAGCGGCATATTTTCTGCTGCGGCAACGAACGCCCCGCGGGCCACCCGCGCGGCTGCTGCAAGGA
>DDBY01000213.1 GCA_002334985.1 Micavibrio sp. UBA2020 | reverse complement strand
CGACAACATCGTCGGCGTCATGCACATGAAAGACCTCGTCTCCGCACTCGTGCAGGGACGTGACTTTGAAATTCGCGACATCATGCGCGACGTGCTGGTCGTATCCCCCGCCATGCGCGTCATGGATTTGCTTTTGCAAATGCGCCAGTCGCGTGTGCATATCGCCTTCGTCGTGGACGAATTCGGCGGCATCGACGGGCTTATCACCATCAACGACCTGATTTCCGCGATTGTCGGCGAGGTCGAGGACGAACTTGATTTCGACATCGCCCCGCAGATGATTGAACGCCCCGACGGCTCTGCCATCGTGGATGCGCGCATGCCGCTGACCGATTTCGAGGCAAAATACGGCAAGCTTTTCACCGAAGACGAGGAACACGAGGAAAACGACACCCTCGGCGGCCTTGTGTCCTACATCGCCGGCCGCGTGCCCGCGCGCGGGGAGCTTATCAAACACGCCAGCGGCCTTGAATTCGAGGTCATCGACGCAGACCCCCGCCGCATCATGCGCCTGCGCGTGCGCAACCTGCCGCAAAAGCAGTCGGCGGCCGAGTAATCGCCTTCTCCGCTCTGGTTTTTATGCCCGATGTGCGCTAGATTTTGCGCATAAAATGCGCTAGATTTTGCGCATGCAACAGGCATTGGAAAAATTGACGGGATTCAAAAAATACGCCGCGCTGTTCTGCTTCGGCGCGTTCGCGGTGTTATCGCTGCCGCCGATTGGTTTTTTCCCCGCGCTTTTTGTATCCATCCCCGCCTTCATCCTTTTGTCGCAAAACGCGCCGTCGAAATTCAAAAGTTTTCTGGGCGGCTGGGCGTTTGGCGCGGGATATTTCATTGTCGGGCTTTACTGGGTCAGCGCCGCGCTGTTTGTCGATATCAAGGCGTGGGGCTGGGTCATGCCCTTCTCGCTCATCGTCGGGCCGACGGTATTGGCACTTTACTACGGGCTTATTCCCCTCGCCGCGCACCGCTGGCGCGCGCATCCTGCTGCACATGCCCTCGCTTTCATTGCGGCTTGGGGCTTGGTCGAATACGCGCGCGGGCATTTACTGACGGGCTTCCCGTGGAATTTGGCAGGCCAAGCGTGGGAACATGCCTTGCCGCTGCTGCAAACCGTATCGCTCGGCGGTATTTATACCCTGACGCTGCTGACCGTTTTCTGGGCAGCTGCCCCCCTTTTCCATCGCGCATCGCCCCGCATTTTCGCTGCGGCTATTTTCAGCTTCGCCCTGTTGCTGGGTTTTGGCAGCTGGCGCATTTTGCAAACCCCGACGGTGCAGAACGGCGCCTACGAATTGCGCATTGTGCAGGCGAATATCCCCCAGACCATGAAATGGGACCCCGACGAAGATTGGCGTAATCTGGAGCGTCATGTCGAGCTTTCCGCCTCAAAAGAGCGTGAAGAAAACCCGCCGCCGCGCATTGTTATCTGGCCGGAAAGTGCCTCCCGCCACGATTTCGGCCACTTCCCCGAAATCGGCGGATACATCGGCCAGCGCCTGCCGCGCGGCAGCATCGGCGTGATTGGCAATATCCGCGTGACGCTCGACCAGACACAAGCCCCAACGGCCTATCACAACAGCCTGACCGCCCTTGGCCGCAAAGGCGAAGTGCTGGCAACCTACGACAAACATCATCTTGTCCCTTTTGGCGAATACCTGCCCTTTCGTAAATATGTGACGTTCGAGCCGCTGGCGCTCGCCCTCTCCGGCATTGGCGATTTCACACCGGGCGCGGGGCCGCGCACATTGCAAGCCGAAGGCTTCCCCGCCTTCAGCCCGCTGATTTGCTACGAGGCGATTTTCCCCGCCGCCGCCGTGGATAAAACAAACCGCCCCGCATGGCTGGTCAACGTCACCAACGACGGCTGGTATGGCATGAGCGCAGGGCCCTTCCAGCATCTGGCCATCAGCCGCATCCGCGCCATCGAAGAAGGCCTGCCTATGGCACGCGCGGCGAATACAGGCATTTCCGCCGTTATCGACCCTGTGGGGCGCACCGTGGCACGTCTGGGGCTTGGCGACAAAGGGCAGCTCGACAGCATTCTGCCCGCGCCCCTGCCCCCCACGCTCTATGCGCGATTTGGCGATAGTATTTTCTTTGGCCTGCTGCTGGTCTTTGGCATCGCGGCTGTTGTTACCACGCGAAAGAAACCCGCATGACAAACGGTATCAAAGAGCGTATTTCCGCCCTCTCCGGCTGGCGCCGTTATGCGGCCGCTTTCGCAGCGGGCGCGGCAATGGTATCGGCCATGCCGCCCTTCGGCTTTTTCCCTGCCGTGTTTATTTCCATCCCCGTCCTGTTCTGGCTGGTCGCATCGGCGCAAACGGCGCCGCGTGCGTTTCTGGCGGGCTGGGTTTTCGGCTGCGGATATTTCATTGTCGGGCTTTACTGGCTCGGCATCGCGTTCAAGGCGTTTTTCAGCCATGCGATGTGGTTGCTGCCGGTATCGGTTATCGGCATTCCGGTTTATATCGCGCTTTACTACGGCGCAGCGGCGCTGCTAGCGTGGCCGTTCCGGCGTGCGGCGACGCATTTCGCGTTTGTTTTCGCTGTTATCCTTTTCTGGGCTGAATATCTGCGCGGGCATTTCATCACCAATTTCCCGTGGAACCATATCGGTTATGCGTGGCATCACGTTTTGCCTGTTTTGCAATCTGCGGGATGGTTCGGCATTTACGGCTTGACCTTGATGACGCTGCTTTGGGCGGCCGCGCCCGTTATGTCGCGCCGTGCGGCGGGTTTTGTGCTGGCCAGTTTCTTTTTCATTCTCGGCTTTGGCATTTTGCATTTGCAGAAAAACCCGACGGTTGAAACGCCGCATCTGGTGCGTATCGTCCAGCCGAATATCACACAGGCGGAAAAAGAAGACGTCCGCAACAAGGACGATATTTTCCAGCGCCATCTAAAGCTCAGCGCCACAGAAACGCCACACGACGATAAAATCCTTTTCGTCGTCTGGCCGGAAACGGCGATTGATATTTTCACGCCCGAAGACCGCAAAAACGCCGACCGCGTCGCGCTGTCGTTGCCCGCGCAGGCTTTCGGGCTTATCGGCGTCAACCGCAGGGTATCCGCCCCGACACCCAGCATCCGCAACAGCCTGATTGTGCTGCACCAGCGCAGCCAGCGGCCTGTGGCACAGCATGATAAATTCATCCTCGCCCCGTGGGGGGAATATGTGCCTTATGCGCAGCTGCTGGCCAAGACTCCGTTTGGCAAATATGTCGCCGCCGTGCAATCGCTGACGCCGGGGCCCGGCCCCTCGACGTTGCGGCTGGGGCAATACCTGCCGTCTTTCAGCCCCATTATCTGTTTCGAAGCAACCTTTGCCGGACGCATGAAAGACATCACGCGCGGCAAGCCGGATTTTCTGCTGTTCATCACGAATGATGCGTGGTCGATGGGCTCGCCGGGGCCTGCGCAGCATTTCGGTTTTGCGCGTGTGCGCGCCATTGAAGAAGGCATCCCGATTGTACGCGCGGCGAACAGCGGCATCTCCGCGATTATTGACCCGCAAGGACGCGTGCTGCATAGCCTCGGCCTTGACCGCGCGGGCATCATTGATGCACCCTTGCCGAATCCTGCCCAGAAGCCGACGCTTTATGCGGCCACGGGCGATGGCGTTCTTCTGATATTCGCGGGCTGCCTGAGCCTCACGCTTTTGCTGCTGAGCTATTTTTTCCAGCCCTTTCGCCGTCCAAAGGCTTGATAACGCGCCCGAAACCCCGCGCATGTTATGTACAATACAGGGTTGAATACATCCGTATGTTGACAATGAACAGTTGTATTCCTATATAATGGAAATACAGTCGTTTTTTATAAAAAAGGTCGCCCAATGCCACGCACCCGTATGGATGATGAAGGCCCCCACCCTGTCGATATCCATGTCGGGACCAAAGTCAAATCGCGGCGTTTGATGCTCGGCCTCAGCCAGGAAGAACTGGCCAAATCCATCGGCCTGACCTTCCAGCAAGTCCAGAAGTATGAGCGCGGCAGCAACCGCATCAGCGTCAGCCGACTGACAGACATCAGCCGCGCGCTGAAAGTGCCCGTGGATTATTTCCTCGAAGGCTGCGCGAATGTTTTGATGAACGGCAGCGGCGGCGCGCGCAAACCGGCGATGAAGGGCGTATCCGATACGCCGCAAGCCACGCTGGAGCCCGACCCCATGACCAAACGCGATGTGCTGGAACTGATACGCGCGTATGAGCAAATCTCCACCCCGCAGCTGAAAAAACAGCTGCTGGAGATGGCCAAGGCAATGGCGAAAGCCGGCGAATAATTTCCGTTTATTTTATCAGGGCGCAGACGTCAGATACCCGCCGGTATTGACCACGCTGGATGTGTTCATACGCGAAATTTCCGAGATTTCGGCGGCAGTGAGAATGCGGCTGTAAACACGCACTTCGTCAACCAGTCCGTCATAATAAATTCCGCGTCCCGCGCGCAGCTCGCCGACATAGAAATTGCCGTTGTTCCATGTGCCAGAGGCCGTGCCGCCGGCCGGATTGTTATAGGTATTCATCAGGTTGCCATCGACATAGATATTGCTTTGCCCCATGCGCTGGGCGCTGAGGGCAATCTGGCTCCACTCCCCGTTGCCGATAGCTGCGCCCGTGGTAACGGTGCCCGTATTTGATTGGTTATATGTACGCGCTACAACCTCGCCGCCGCGCACCGTCACCCACAATGGATAGGCCGAAGCCCCCTGCGCAGCACCGTCGGACACAACCGTATAGCCCCAAGTCGCGTAATCGCCCACAGGGCCGCTGGTAATATCCGGCGCGACAGAGGCCAGCACGGTATATTGGCTATAAGTACCCGCAATGCCCGTGGCGCGCACATATTGACCGCTGCCGCTGAGCGCCAAGGCCTGCCTGTTCGCACCTGTTGTCAGCGCGGCTGCCGTCACGCCGCCCGTCAGCACGCCGTTATATCCGTTGCCGGAGCGGTCATAAGCCGTGGTGCCCGATGTCCATTCACTGTCAAACGTCCAGTGGATAAGCAAGCCGTTATCCAGCGGCGCGCCGTAATAGATTTGCGGCGACTGCCCGCCCGCAGGCGCCTGCTGATAGACGCCCGTAGCCTGCCCCCACCAGTTGCCGCGCGCCATCAATGTTGCACCGTCGATATCCACGGCCAAATCTTCGCGCGTATTGTCATACAGGCTGTTGCGCCCGTCCGAGCGCCCGCCGCCGCCCATATCGACATCGACGCTGCCCGCCGTGCTGTCGTCATAAAGAATAATGCCATAGCCCGCATTGCCCGTCGCGCGCGACGATTCCACGCTGCCCGTTACACCCGCAGCATTCTGCTGCGCATAAAAACGCATGCCATTGCGGTTGTTATCGGCGCGCAAGTTATCCACCTCGACATCGATGCTGCTGCCCGCGCCGGTCGCTTCGGCATAAAGCCCGTCAAGCGTGCTGTTCGATACCGTGACATTGCGGATGGACAGCGTGCCCAAATCCGCCCCGCCGGACGCCAGCGCATAGATGCCGTGCCCCGTCGCGCCGTCGATGGTCAGCCCGGCGACCGTCGCATCCATAGCAGACACAGTCACACCATTGCCCGCCGTATTGCCAATCACAGGCGCGGTTGATGCCGCCATGATGACGCGCCCGTCAAAATCTTTGCCGTCCGCCGTGGTGAAACGCCCGTCATCATAAACGAAATTCGTGCCGGAGCCGATGAGCGACTGATAAGCCTGCGACAGGACAACACCGTTTTGCATGCCGGTGCTGCTGCCGTCACCGCGGTGAACATAAACAATATCCCCCTCGCGGTCTGCCGCCGCGCCTGCCGCAGCCAAGGTGTTGAAAGGCGTTTCGACGGTGCCGTCGCCCCCTACGGCCGCGGTATTGTCCACATGGAAAACCCGCTGGTTCATGTTGTCAAAGGCATTGAGAACGGCTTGCCCCGTCTCCGGCTCTTTTGCCACGCGCGCGGCGGTAATCACGTCGATATCACGCTCGGGGCTTTCATCCATGCGGCTGCGCAGCCCCAGCGTTTTGGCCGAGGCCTTGGAGCCGAAAGGAAAGCGCAGCGTCGCCTCCACAAACCCTTGCGCGCCGCGCAAATTATCCGTTTCAAACCGCGCGCCCAGTTGTATATCGCTGGTCACATCCGCCATGGCGCGCAGGCGGACGCCGCGCAGCGTCTGCGCGTCATCACCGCTGAACACAAAGCCGCCCGCCGCAACGCGAAAGGATTCCATCGGCCCCTGCAGCGGCTTGACGGGTACGGCAAATTCCACATCGAAACCATGTAGCGGTTTTTCGACCAGCAAGCCCGCCGTGTCGTAATAAATACCAGTGTCCGCAAGATAGGGTGCCGTCGAGGCACCGATGGCATAACGCTCTTTCTGGCTGGCGGGCACATAGGCATTGACGCGTATATCCAAATCATCCGTCAGATATTCCGCGCCCGCCGTCCCCTGATAGAAAACGGAGCCGCGCGTGGTGCGGCGACGGTCAAACCAGCCATGCAAACCGAAAACGCTGTCGCCGGCAGGAGAAAGCTGCCGGTAGCCGATGCCCGCGTTCCATTCACGGTTATTGCCATCATCGCCCATCAGGCGCACATCGCCGTAAAAAAGCCGGTCGGTATCCTGCGCGAGAGGTACCCAAGCTTCGGTCATCACAATCGAACGTTCCGTCCCGTGACGCCAGTTTGTTTCAAGGCGCGGCTTGAACGGCTCGGACGCTTTGGCGGAGTAGGAAAAAAACACAGACAATGCACATAGCGCCACAGCCGATAGAAACCGGCGGGCTGTTTTTATGGCACTGTCATCTGCAGGCATCGTCAAAAAAACCTTATGGCACTAAAAAAGTGCGGTATTTAAATCACTTAGCTCCATACTACGTCCATACATTCGTATGCGTCAATGTGAATATGATACGAAAAACCGTTCAAGAAAAGTTACGTTAAACAAAAATTGGCGCCGCCGCTGATTTTTGAAATCTTCTTTCGCCCCGCCCCCGCCTTTTTTTGCGCCGCAGGATTTAACGATTGAGGGGGGTAAAAGCGTGACGTATAAAAAGAACAAGTATGACAAACATAAATAAGCAGGAAAAAACCATGGCTGACCAAAAATATATCTTCACCAGTGAATCCGTTGGCGAGGGACATCCGGATAAAGTCTGCGACCGCGTTTCCGACGCAATCGTCGATGCCTATCTGAATGCAGACCCCCACGCGCGCGTCGCTGCTGAATGTCTGGCCACCACGGGTTTCCTGTGCATCGCCGGTGAAACGCGCGGCCCCGCTTCCATCACGCCGGACGTGATTGAAACCATCGCCCGCCACGCGGTGCGCGATATCGGCTACAAGCAGGAAGAATTCCATTGGGAAAAAATCAAGGTCGATGTGCGCCTGCATGCGCAATCCGCCGACATCGCACAGGGCGTTGACGCCGCAGGCGACAAGGATGAAGGCGCCGGCGACCAGGGCATCATGTTCGGCTACGCCTGCCGCGAAACCGACCAGTTTATGCCGGCCGCCATCCACTATTCGCACGCTATCCTGAAATCGCTGGCCGAAGCCCGCCACAGCGGCGCGCTTTACAAACTCGGGCCCGATGCGAAAAGCCAGGTCAGCCTTGAGTATGTGAACGGCAAACCTGTGCGCGCAACGTCTGTTGTTGTCTCGACGCAGCACGACGCCAGCCTTTCGACCGAAGAGGTTCGCGAAATGGTACGCCCCCACGTCACCAACATCCTGCCCGAAGGCTGGATGTGCGATGAAAGCCAGTTCTACGTCAACCCGACGGGTCGTTTTGTCATCGGCGGCCCCGATGGCGACTGCGGCCTGACCGGCCGTAAAATCATCGTCGATACCTACGGCGGCGCAGCCCCGCACGGTGGCGGCGCTTTCTCCGGCAAAGACCCGACGAAGGTTGACCGCTCGGCCGCTTATGCCGCGCGTCATGCCGCGAAAAACATCGTGGCCGCAGGCCTTGCCGACCGCTGCACCATCCAGCTGTCCTATGCCATCGGCGTATCGCACCCGATTTCGATTTTCGTGAACACGCATGGCACGGGCCGCTATGACGACGCGGCGCTGTCTCTTGCCCTGCAGGCAACGGCGGATTTCCGTCCCCGCGCCATCCGCGAGCGTCTGAACCTCAACAAGCCCATCTATGCCCGCACTGCCGCCTACGGCCACTTCGGCCGCGCAGCGGAAGCAGACGGCGGCTTCACATGGGAAAAACTCGACCTCGTTGAAGCGTTGAAAAACGAAATCAGCTCCAAGAAATACAAAGACGCGGAGCTGAGCGACAACGTCCGCGTGGCCGATTTCAAACGCTAATCACTTCCGCGGATACGCCGTTATCATGACCGACGCCGCAAAGCCCGCCCAGAAGCGCCAGTTTTATGGCCGGCGCAAGGGCAAGAAATTGCGTACGCAGCAGCAGGGTGCCTACGAAGGCATCCTGCCTGCGGTCACGCTTGCCCTGCCCGCAGGCGATGCGCCGGTTGAGCCTGCGTCTTTTTTCGATGCGCCAGTCAAACAGGTCTGGATGGAAATCGGATTCGGCCATGGCGAACATCTGGCGTGGCATGCAAAAAACAATCCCGATGTCGGCTTTATCGGCTGCGAGCCCTTCATCAACGGCATCGCCGCGCTGTGTATGCAAATCGGCGAACATGGCCTCAAGAACGTGCGCATCTGGCCGGATGATGCGCGGCTGCTGCTCTCGCGCCTGCCTGCGCAATCGCTGGACAGGCTTTTCATCATCAACGCAGACCCGTGGCCGAAAAAACGCCACCACAAACGGCGCTTTATCCAGACCGAGATGCTGGACAAGCTGCATGCGCTTTTGAAACCCGGTGCCGAATTCCGCATGGCGACAGACCACCCCGACCTTGCCGAATGGCTGGTTGAAAAAACATGTGCGCATCCCGGGTTTGAATGGCAGGCCAAATGCGCCGCCGACTGGCAGACCCGCCCCGCCGACCTGCCGGAAACCAAGTTTCAAAACAAGGGTTTAAAGGCCGGACGCCCCACTGTGTTCCTGAACTTTACCCGCAAGGGTTGACATAACCTGTCTTTTTTGGGTATAAAATAAAAACCCCAATAAAAACAAGGCAGATATGGAACCGCTGTTCATCAGACCGATGACTGAAAAGGATATTCCCGCCGCCGCGCTGGTACTGGCGCGCGCGTTCAATTCGTCTGCCTTTCATACTGAACAGCAGCTGGCAGATATCCCCGCCAAGGGGCATCTGATGCAGGCCTTCGTCGCCACGCGCAAAGATGCCGTTATCGGCGTTGCGATATGCGAGCGCAAAGGCCCCGCCACCGCCAGCACCCTGACCATCGAGCTTCTGGCCGTCGAGCAGGAACACCGCAAACACGGCGTCGGTGCCAGCCTGATGCGACACACCGAAAAATTCATGCAGCGCCACTGGCTGGACGGCAAAGAAAAAGACGTGCTTATCGAAGACCTGACCAAGCGCGGCAACAACATGTCCCGCTACTACGAAAACATGGGCTACAAGGAATGGTTCGGCATGAGCCAAAGCGGCATGCCCCTGCTCTATAAAACCCTGAAACCGCAGCCGCCCGCACCATGAAAAACAGCCCAACCCCGCTGCTTATAGAGCCCATAAAAGACCACCAGCTGGAAGCGGCTGCGCATCTGCTGTGCGAAGCGTTCAACGTGCCTGCCGCCCGCAACAGGCAGGAGCTGAAAGAACAACATGGCGGGTTGACGCAAATTTTCGCCGCCGCCCGCGATGGCCAGCTGCTTGGCCTCGTCCGTTGCCACAAATTCATGAACAGCCTGTCCGTCAGCCTGTTGGCCGTCGATAAATCCGCGCGCGGCGCAGGCATCGGCCAGGAACTTATGCGCCACGCCGAAGATTTCATGCAGCGCGAATGGCTGGACGGCAAAAAGGCCTATATCAGCCTTGAAGACGAAACCCGCCGCGACAACCCCGCCTCCCGCTTTTACGAAAGACTCGGATACCAGGAATGGCCGGGCATGACGGGCAGCGCAGGCCAGCCGCTGATGTATAAATGGCTGAAACCTTAAAAATCAGGCATTTTTTGGCTTTATTTTTCGGATTTTAGCCCGTTTTTGGCCAAAAACCGCTTGCGAAACGGGGCTTTCGGGCATATAACACTGCTAAATCCCAAGCATTATAAAAAGGGTGGGCTCGAAAGAGCCCGCCCTTTTGCTTAGGGCCAAGACGGAAGAGAACATGGAACACGGCACACTGATTAAAAAAATCGAACGCACCATCGCCCCCACGGCACAAAGCATGGGGTATGAACTCGTGCGCGTTTTGATGATTGGCGCCGGCTCCTCCCGCCCGACGTTGCAGATTATGGCGGAGCGCCCCGACGGCACGATGCTGATTGACGATTGCTCGCGCCTGAGCCAGGCGGTGTCCGCCCTGCTCGACGTCGAGAATTTGATTGAAGAGGCTTATAACCTCGAAGTCAGCTCCCCCGGTATCGACCGCCCGCTGACGCGCCTGAAAGATTTCGACCGCTATGCGGATTTCGAGGCGCGCATTGAAATGCACGCCGCCATCAACGGCCAGCGCAAGTTCAAAGGTATCCTGCGCGGCATTGAAGGCGAGACGGTCCTTCTTGAAGAAGAAAGCGGCGAAATGGCGCGCCTGCCCTTCGCCGACCTCGACAAGGCGAAACTGGTTCTGACGGACGAGCTTATCCGCGCGGCGATGAAGGCGGAAAAAGACTCCAAGAAAAAACGCCTCGATGCGGGCGAAGAGCTGGATGAAGACTTCGACCTCGAAGAAGACGACAGCGAAGATAGCGAAGACGCCCCGGCAAAAAAAGCCAAACCGCAAGGCAAGGCGCCAAAACACAAAACGCCCGACCCGAAACGAAACCCGAAAAACAAACTGAAAAACAAAAAGAAAACAGGCAGCAAATAACCCGCCGCCAAAGTTGAAAACAACAGAGTAACAGGACAAAAAACAGGAACACGACGATGCAAGAACTCCTTCAAGTAGCCGATGCAGTTGCCCGCGAGAAAAACATCGACAAAGATGTCGTCATTCAGGCAATGGAAGAAGCCATTCAAAAAGCAGGCCGCTCCAAATACGGCTATGACCACGATATCCGTGCCGTCATCGACCGCAAGTCGGGCGATATCTCCCTGTTCCGCTACCGCGAAGTTGTCGAAGCCTTCGACCCGGAAAATCCGGAATCCGAAGCCAAATGCATCCTCGTCAAGGACGCGAAGAAAATCCAGAAAGACATCGAACTGGGCGGTTTCATCGTCGATAAACTGCCGCCGCTCGATTTCGGCCGTATCGCTGCGCAGACCGCGAAACAGGTTATCTTCCAGAAAGTGCGTGACGCCGAGCGCGAGCGCATGTTCGAAGAATACCAAGACCGCGTGGGCGAAATCGTTTCCGGCGTTGTCAAACGTGTCGAATACGGCAACGTGACCATCGACCTTGGCCGCGGCGAAGGCTACATGCGCCGTCAGGATGCCCTGCCGCGCGAACATTTCAAAACCGGCGACCGCGTCCGCGCCTACATCTTCGATGTACGCCGCGAACAGCGCGGCCCGCAGATTTTCATCAGCCGCACGCATCCCGACTTCCTCGCCAAACTGTTCAAGCAGGAAGTGCCGGAAATCTACGACGGCGTTATCGAGATTAAAGCCGTTGCCCGCGACCCCGGTTCGCGCGCCAAAATCGCCGTTATTTCCCGCGACAGCTCCATCGACCCCGTTGGCGCCTGCGTTGGTATGCGCGGCAGCCGCGTGCAGGCCGTCGTTGGCGAACTGCAAGGCGAGAAAATCGACATCATTCCCTGGACACAGGACGTCGCGACCTTCGTGGTCAACGCCCTCGCCCCGGCTGAAGTCACCAAGGTCGTTCTTGACGAAGACAGCAACCGCCTTGACGTTGTCGTGCCCGACGACCAGCTCAGCCTGGCCATCGGCCGCCGCGGCCAGAACGTGCGCCTTGCCACCCAGCTGTCCGGCTGGAACATCGACATCATGACCGAAGCCGAGGAAAGCGAACGCCGCCAGAGCGAATTCAAGACCCGCTCTTCGCTGTTCATGGAAGCACTGGACGTGGATGAAGTTATCGCCCACCTGCTGGTTGTCGAAGGCTTCACGTCCATCGAAGACATCGTTGAAACCTCGATTGACGAACTGGCGCGTATCGAAGGCTTCGACGGCGACGTCGCCGCCGAGCTGAACAACCGCGCCGCCAACTTCCTTGCCGCCAAGAAAATCGAATTCGAAAAAACGGCCAAGGAACTGGGCATCAGCAGCGAGCTGACCGGCGTTGCCGGCCTGACGCAGGACATGGTTCTTGCGCTTGGCAACAACGGCGTCAAGACGCTGGACGACCTCGGCGACCTCGCAGGCGACGAGCTGCGCGACATCGTCGGCCAGGACAACCTGACCGAAAGCCAGGCCAACAACATCATCATGACGGCACGCGCCGGCTGGTTCACCGAAGAGGAAGAACAAGCCGCTGCGGAAGCCGCCAACGGGTAACGCCGCCATGTAACCGGCGCGCCCCAACACTTTGACATCCATCAGGAAGGCAACACACGACAATGGCTGAACAAGACAAAAAAGAGCCCAAGAAAGAGCAACCCAAGGAATCCGGCAAACTGACGCTGGGCGCCGGCAAGGGTACGCTCAGCCTGAAGGCTCCGGTTTCGACGGGCGCCGCGCGCCAGAACGTCGCGGTCGGCCGTTCGGCCAAGCCGGTTGCCGTCGAGGTGAAAAAACGCCGCGGCCGCGAAGCCGAACAGGCACGCCAGCAGGACGAACATCAAGACCTGCACCTGACGGATGCGGAACGCGAAGCCCGCACGCGCGCGCTGCAACAAGCGCAGCACGCGCCCAAGGACAACACGCCCGCAACGCAATACCAGACGCAGGTCGTGGTCAAATCCAAACCGGTAGAGGAAGAAGCGCCCAAGGCAGACGAAGCCGCCGCGCCCGCAACCCCCGCCAAATCGCCCGCCGAACAGGCACGCGAACAGGAATTGGCCAAACTGCGCAAAATCAACGAACAGGAAGAACAAGACCGCCGCAAACGCGACGCGGATGCGCGCAAATCCGCCGCCTCCAATGCTTCTTCCGCACGTCCGAGCGTCGCCTCGCCCGCCGATGCACAAGCCGCTGAAAGCCGCGGTGCGGGTCGCGGCAAGTTCGACGGCCACGGCCGTGGCGACGGACGCGAAAATGCCCCGTCGATTGCCGAAGAAATCAACCGCAAGCGCGGCGCCCTGTCGCGTTACGGTCAGGAACGCCGCCGCTCGACCGCCAAAATGACGGTTTCGCAGGTTCTCAACGACGGTTTCGAAGACCGCGATTCCAAGAGCCCGTCCCTCGCCGCGCAGCGCCGCGCGCGCGAACGCATGCGCATGAAAATGCAATCGCAGCAGCAGCAGAGCAAACAATACCGCGAAGTCATCATCCCCGAAGTTATCACGGTTTCGGAACTTGCAAACCGTATGACCGAGCGCGTGGGCGATGTCGTGAAAAAGCTGATGGGCATGGGCATCATGGCGACCGCCACCCAGACCATCGACGCCGACACCGCCGAGCTTATCGTGCATGAATTCGGCCATTCGCTGAAACGCGTTTCGGAATCCGACGTTGAATCCGACATCCTCGGCGAAGAAGACAGCGATGCCGAACTCATTCACCGTCCGCCGGTCGTGACCATCATGGGTCACGT
>DDBY01000214.1:8142-12229 GCA_002334985.1 Micavibrio sp. UBA2020 | reverse complement strand
GATTGAAAAATACCGCGATATTTTATCCATTAAAACCGGTGTGCGCGTGATTGCGGTCGCTTCGTTTGAAACGCCGTTTCCTACTGTTAAAATCCCCGCCCTCGCCGGCTTTGACGCTTATCTGCAAATGATGGCAGGCTGGCGTATTCTGGTGGCCGCGGGGCTTGCCAATGGCGTCAACCTCGACAAACCCTTGCATGCCCGCAAGGTCGGGAACGAGGTTTAAGTGAGCAGCGGTTTCATCGACAGCTTGAAAAACATCGTCGGCGACAGGCATGTCCTGACCAAAGAGCGGCATACGCGCCGCTACGCGACCGGCTACAGGTTCGGCCGCGGCAAAGTGCTGGCCGTCGCCAGACCCGCGACGCTGCTTGAACAATGGCAGGTTTTGCAGGCCTGCGTCGCGGCGCAAAAAATCGTTATCATGCAGGCGGCCAATACCAGCTTGACCGGCGGCTCGACCCCCGACGGCAATGATTACGACCGCGACATTGTTATCATCAGCACCCTGCGCATGAACAGAGTGCAGGTCATTAAAGACGGGCGGCAGGTGATATGCTTTCCGGGCACCACGCTTGATACGCTTGAAAAAATCCTTGCGCCGCTCGGGCGTGAACCGCATTCGGTCATCGGCTCTTCGTGCATCGGCGCGTCTGTTTTCGGCGGCATTTGCAACAATTCGGGCGGCGCCCTGCTGCAGCGCGGCCCCGCCTATACGCAGCTTTGCCTTTTTGCGCAGGTTACGCAGGACGGCACGCTGCAGCTTGTCAACCATCTCGGTATCGCCCTCGGCGCGGCGCCCGAAGAAATCCTGCGCCGCATCGAAGCAGGCGATTACGCCGCAGGCGATATCGAAGACGGCACGGGCTTCGCCTCCGACCCCGATTATACAAATCACGTCCGCGACGTAGATGCCGATACGCCCGCCCGTTTCAACGCCGACGCGCGCCGGCTTTTCGAGGCTTCCGGCTGCGCGGGAAAAGTTATTCTTTTTGCCGCGCGGCTCGATACGTTTGAAAAAGACACGCAGACGAAAGTCTTTTACATCGGCACAAATAATCCGGACGATTTGACCCGCCTGCGCCGTCATATCCTGACCCGCTTCGCGTCGCTCCCCGTTTCGGCCGAATACATGCACCGCGGCGCTTTTGACATCGCAGAGCGCTATGGCAAGGATGTTTTTCTTTTTATTCACTATCTGGGCACAAAACGCATGCCCTTTTTCTTTGGCCTGAAAGGCAAGCTGGACGCTCTGCTGCCCGCCCGTCTGGCCGACCGCATTTTGCAAGGATTATCCCGGCTTTTCCCCGCCCACCTGCCGCCGCGGATAAAGTCATTCCGCGCACGCTTCGAACATCATCTGCTGCTCAAAGTCGCCGGTGCGGGCATAGATGAAACGCATACATTTCTGAAAGATTTTTTTGCAAATTCTGCCTGCGGCGATTTTTTTGCCTGCGACACGGCAGAGGCAGAAAAAGCCTTCCTGCACCGCTTTGCCGCCGCCGCCGCCGCGGTGCGGTACCGCGCGCTTTATCCGGCGGATGTCGAAGACATTATCGCACTTGATATCGCGCTCAAACGTAACGCAGCCGACTGGGCCGAACAGCTGCCCGCGGATATAGATGAAAAAATTGCCGCCAAACTGTACTACGGGCATTTCTTCTGCCACGTTTTCCATCACGACTATATCGTTAAAAAAGGCCACGACTGCCGCGCGATAGAGCACAGCCTGTGCAAGCTGCTGGACGACAAAGGCGCCGAATATCCGGCAGAGCACAATGTCGGCCATCTCTATACCGCCAAGCCGGCGCTGCGAAAATTTTACAAAGAAATCGACCCCTGCAACTGCTTTAACCCGGGTATCGGTCACACATCGAAACGCAAGGACTGGGCATAGGCCGCCTGCCTGCAGTTATTTGCGCACCTGATTGCGCTTGGCAAACCAGCCGCGCCCGTAGTTGGTGCATATTTCGGTGTTGCGCGGAATGTCTTTCGTGGCTTCAAGGAAGTGATAGACGGTGCCGTCGTCCTCTTCCCAATAAATGTCCGCATTGGGGCGTTCGTCATGGTTGCAAAAGGCCATCAACCCCATGACGATACAGCAGCTTTTTTCAGGCTTGTCGATGCCCAGAAGCGCGCGCTGGGGACGCGAAAGCGCACCCAGCTTGAACTTGTAATCATAAAGAATGGTTTTGTCGGCCTGCGCCGTTGCACGCGCGTCCAGCAGCAGGGCGGGCGCAATCTCCAGAATTTCGCCCTCTTCTATATCGCCGACACAAAACACCCCCCGCCCCTTGGCGGCGGTCTGTTTAAGATAAAGGCCTTTTTTACGGCTCAGTGAATAGCTCTCTCTGGTGGACATTTTCAACCTTGTGCAGCGTCCGGGCTATACGGGTTCACCCAATATTTATATTTATCGTATCCTTCATACATATTTCAAACCCCTCTATAAACATATGTCTTTTTATTACTAGGTGATGCTTAACACTGCCTTTGTGCATTAAAATACTGAAACCAGAAACTTGGGGGATAAGTTGGCGTAGTATCTACAATATGAGAAGCTGCCTCGGCAGGACTTACCTCTCCAGAAACGGGACATTGAATAGATTTCTTCGTCCAGTAAATATACCGAGCCTCTGCTCCCATCCAATAAGAAAGAAACACCAGCACTAAGACTGTCAAAAATACTCTGAGCTTTATGGATTTCCAATAATTGATAAATTTGAAGACAGTATATGCAAGAAGCAAAGAGGCTCCTGTCTGAAAAGCGATTAGATTAGTCACAACTAATTGTGATCTACCCGTTTGAGTGAGGAATATAATCGAACCAATCAATGAAACAATGCAAGCAACAAGCACCCCTATAGCGAACTTAGGTTTACTTAGCTCTATTTTTTTCGGCATAGTCCACTGGCATACTCCGTAAATTACGACGCCTCCAGAGACAATGATGCACCAAGTCAAAAAGATTAAAGTCATGTTTGCATTCACACTTATTCTAAAAAATAAAACGGCATATTCCTAATTTGCCAATGCCCGAGATCCTCCCCCCGCGAACGAGTCCGTACAACTAAAAACTGCTCTAATTTTTCGTATCACCTATGTTTTTTGCAACGACTGTTTACGCTCTTTTACCATTTGAAGCAGTAACGCGCCTCCGACCTCGATAAACCAAACCCAATACACGTTGCCGTAATACTTTCCATTGGCTAGCATCACGCATCTGCGCAAACACCATGCCGCATAGACCTTGCGGCAATTTTTTTTACATCTGCAACCGGTAAAATGGGCGCTGCGCGGGCTCGTTGAGCCATGCTCACGGGCAAGAGATTCCCTCTGTGGCAAGAGGATTTACAAATCTCCTTTATCTGCCGCATTTTTTGAATGTACAGTCGTTAAAGAAAATTTTGCCTGCAACATTTTCACGCCCATTTCCACTCCCACGATCGTGGGGGATGAACTCATAAAAAAAAGCCGCCTTATTTTTTATAAGACGGCGATAAGATCGAGCATTTTGTAAATCATTGCCCAAAGCGACCCTCCACGGAGAGCTGCAAGCCTAATTCTCAGCGACACTTATCGCGCCACTAAACGACAGAGACACTACAGTCAATCCAGCCAGAGACAATCTCTCTATTGGGGCCTATTCACGAACCGTCTCTGTGGGTCCCTGAAAACTGACGCGCAAAAAGCCCGCTGTTCGCGGGCTTTTGAGGGGGGGTCTCTGGTATCTCGGAAAAGAAATGGTGGTGGAGGTAGGATTTGAACCTACGAACTCATAAGAGGGCAGATTTACAGTCTGCTGCCATTGACCGCTCGGCCACTCCACCACATGGAGACAGCTATTATCATGAAAACACAATAAATTGCTGTTTTTATTAAATTTCGCGTTGACAGTTACGGGAATTAAGGTAAATTGCGCGAAACGTCTAACGAAAGATTGAAGCTTTATGTCACAAAAAGAAAAGAAATTCCAGCCCAAATCTAAAAATTTTGCAGGTCGCAGCGGCGGCGGCAAATTTGGCTCCCGCGATGGCGGGAAGGCTGGGGGCAAGAGCTTTGGCAAACCGGGCCGCAGCTTTGGCGG
>DDBY01000214.1:0-7841 GCA_002334985.1 Micavibrio sp. UBA2020 | reverse complement strand
ATAGAGACGAGCGTCGTCCCCGCCGCGAAGGCAGCGATTTTAAACCGCGTCGTCCGCGCGAAGATGGTGAATTCCGTCCGCGCCGTCCGCGTGAGGATGGCGAGTTCCGCCCCAAGCGTGATTTCGGTGACCGCAAGCCGCGCCGTGACGATGGTGATTTCAAACCGCGCCGTCCGCGCGAAGACGGTGAATTCCGTCCGCGCCGCCCGCGTGAGGATGGCGAGTTCCGCCCCAAGCGTGATTTCGGTGACCGCAAACCCCGCCGCGATGATGGTGATTTCAAACTGCGCCGTCCGCGCGAAGATGGCGAGTTCCGCCCCAAGCGCGACTTCGGTGACCGCAAGCCCCGCCGTGACGATGGTGACTTTAAACCGCGCCGCCCGCGCGAAGACGGCGAGTTCCGCCCCAAGCGCGACTTCGGCGACCGCAAGCCGCGCCGCAGCTTTGACGACCGCGGCCCCAGCGCCAAACGCTACGGCGACAAGCCGGGCCCGCGCAAATCCGCCCCGCGCACACGCGACAGCTATGAACAGCGCGAGCCTATCGAAGCGTCGGATGATACGCGCCGCAAATTGAAATCGGAGCGTGCGTCCTACGGCGCGCCCTCGCCTGCTTATTTCTATGGCCACCATGCCGTGCGCGCGGCGCTGCAAAATCCGCAGCGTCATATCCAGCGTCTGCTGGTGACAGAAAACGGGATGGAGCAGATTCAGGAAGCTTACGACGCCGCCCTCGCCGCCGGCATCCGCCGTCCGGAGCCGACGTTTGTCGAAAAAGAAGACATCGACCGCCTGCTGCCGCGCGACGCCGTGCATCAGGACGTGATGGCCGACGTGAAGCCGCTGGAAGATGTTTTCCTGCAAGACATCCTGAACGGCCTTGCCGAGGACAGCACCGTTATCGTGCTCGACCAGGTGACCGACCCGCATAACGTGGGCGCTATCCTGCGCACGGCCGCCGCCTTTGGCGCTGCTGCCGTCGTTGTTCAAAAACTGCATGCCCCCGACATTACGGGCACGCTGGCCAAAACAGCCTCCGGCGCGGTCGAACATGTACCGATGGTGCGCGAAGTCAACCTGAGCCGTGCGCTTGAACAGCTGCGCGAAGCAAACTTCACCTGCATCGGCCTTGACGAGCGCGGCAAGCTGACCATGGCCGAAGCCACACCGGCCACCGGCCGCGTTGCGCTGGTGATGGGCGCCGAAGGTGACGGCCTGCGCCGCCTTGTTGCTGAAAACTGCGACACGCTGGCCAAACTGCCGACGAGCGGGCCGATTGCCAGCCTCAACGTATCCAACGCCGCCGCTGTCGCGCTTTATGAAGTCATCCGCGCACGGAAGTGACGCTGATGACGCATAACGCAAGCGACGCTGCGCTGCCCAATACGTTTATTTACCTGCTCGGCCTGCCGGGCACGGGGAAATATACGGTGGCGCAGGAAATCGCGGCGCGCGCAGGCTTTCGGATTGTCGATAACCACCTGATTAACAACCCCGTCTTCACCGTGGTGCGCGTGGACGGCAAAACCGCCCTGCCGCGCGAAATCTGGAAGCATGCGGGCGATATCGGGCGGGTGGTGTTTGAATGTATCCGCACCCTCTCCCCGCCGGATTTCAGTTTTGTGCTGACCAATGCGCTTTACCACGACCAGAACGAAGACCATGAATGGTTTGCGGAAATCGCCGCGCTGGCCGCCGCGCGCGGGGCGCTTTTGTGCCGGTGCGCATGACGCTTTCCGACAGCGACGAATACCGCCGCCGCGTGACCGACCCGCGGCGCGAAACCCGCATGAAAGAAACCGACCCCGCCGCGCCGGAAAAATATAGCGGGCGCGAAGTGCTGATGCCGAATCATCCGCATCTTTTGTCGCTGGATGTGACGAAATTGAGCCCGCAGCAAACCGCAGAAAAAATTTTATCACACGCCCGCGCCCTGCGTGCGCAAAGCGCATAAACGGCGGTACAAAAGCCCCCCGCCGCAGGCCACGAAAATAGCCCGTCAATATCAGTAAATTTCCGGACGTACCCGCGCGTACAAAGACGTACAGCGCGCGCGTACACGGTATAGATAAAATTTTACGCATCCGGTTTTGACGCGAATATATTTGAAATTGTTTATTTAATTAAAAAAATCTTCAACACCGTTTGATAGCATTTAGATGTAGCCGATTTTTTTTTGGATGAAATCTTTTCGGGTTGTTTTTCATGCACCAAAACATAACGCCGCATCACACGCACCCGAAAGACCCGCTGCTGCGATCCCTCGTCGGCAGCGTTGCCGTCGGCATGCCCAGTCTGTTCATGGTCGTCTGGCTTATCAGGAATTCCCCCATTCTTGAGCAGCCCTCCTTGATTGCCATGGTCATTCTGGGCATGGCCGCGGCGAATTTTATGGCACTTGTCCAGTTGGAACGCCGGCGCGAAGATTTGGGGCGCCTGACCCTGCATGCCATGGTGCTGACCGTGGGCATGGTGCTGCTTTACGTTTTTGCCGATGCGTTCAACCGTTTCGTCGTCGATGTCGGCTATCGCTGGCTTTATCCGCCGGTGCTGGCGACCCTCGCGGTTGTTTACCTTGCGCTGTTCCGTGAACGCCATTTCTGGATAAAAACGCTGCTCGCCGTCAATGGCATCACGCTGGCGTCGCTGTGGTGTCTGGGCGTTGCGGAAAAACTGGCTTTGCCGTTCTAGGCTTAAAACCTTAAATGCCCGGGTTGAACGATGCCATGCGCGCGCGGTCGGACTGCGCGGCGCGCTCTTCCCTGTCAATCTTCATCATTTCGGCCAGCGGCACCTCTACGGCATCGGGCGGGGTGAAGCGGGGTTTCCCCTCCGCATCGTTGGGCACGCGGATATACCATGCCTCCATCATCAGCACGACATCAATCGGGTCGCTGGCGCGGCAGGCGCTGTTGGAGCCGAAACAGAACGTCACGTTATCGCGGATTTGGCCGACCATGCGCTCGCCCGCCGCTCCTTGCGTCTCCACATTGCGGTCACGCACGAAAGAGCCGCTATAGGTTCCTGCGGGCATTTCCTTCATCGGCATTTCATCGCAGCCGAAAAGATTTTCAATTTTCATGCGGCGCAGCGCACGCGTCATAAGCCCCGCGTAATCGGCCAGAAAAAAAGCATCTGGGGAGCCTGCGGGCGGCTGCGCGAAAATAGCCTGCAGCTCGCCATCGATGCCGGTCTGGCGTTTGCTTTCCCAATGCGCGGGCACGTTTTTTTCCTGCGCCGGCGCGAAATAAAAACTGCGCACCGTCGCATGGCGCGAGCCTTCGGGCATGTTGTACATCACTTCGCCCGCGCCGAAGCGTTTGCACAGCTCTTTTTTCATTTTTTCAAATTCGCGCTTGGCAGCCGCCGCGCTTTCCACACGGTCGAGCGACAGGCCATCGGCGCGGAAATAGGTATAGGGCAGCGGCTTGGCTGCGCTTTCCGGCGGCTGCGGTTGGGGCGTCTCGGACACGGCGGGCGAATCTCCGGCATAAACATCTGGATTTGCGTGACATAATACCCGCTGGACACGGTTTGTCAATTTCGCGCCCAAATACCCTAAATCACTGGACATCCGCACTCCGCACGAATTGCTGGACATCCGCGCTCCGCGCGGGCATTTTTAAAGCCATGATAAGCACATACGCCCTGACAAAACCGGTGTCCAGCATGACCGCCGAAGACCGCAAGAACGAGCTTTTTCTCATCGATGGCTCGGGGTTCATCTTCCGCGCCTACCACGCGCTGCCGCCGCTGAACAGGCCGGACGGCACGCCGGTCAATGCCGTGCTTGGCTTCACCAACATGCTGGTAAAGCTTATCAGCGAAATGCATGTGCCGAATATCGCCGTTGTGTTCGATGCCAAGCGCAAAAATTTCCGCAACGATATTTATGCGGAGTACAAGGCCAACCGCAGCGAAACGCCGGAAGACCTTATCCCGCAATTCCCCCTCATCCGCGAAGCGACGGAGGCTTTCTCCATCCCCGGTATCGAGATGGAAGGATTTGAAGCCGATGACCTGATTGCCACCTACGCCCGCCTTGCGCGCGAAAAGGGCTGGCCGGTCACCATCGTTTCCTCCGACAAAGACCTGATGCAGCTGGTGCGCGAAGGCGTGCGCATGATGGACCCCATGAAAAACAAATTCATGGGCGAAGCCGACGTCGTGGAAAAATTCGGCGTCACGCCCGACAAAGTCGTGGATGTGCAGGCGCTGGCCGGTGACAGCGTGGATAACGTGCCGGGCGTGCCCGGCATTGGCATTAAAACCGCCGCGCAGCTGATTACCGAATACGGCGACCTTGAAACGCTGCTCGCCCGTGCGCATGAAATCAAACAGCCCAAGCGCCGCGAAGCGCTGGTTGAAAACGCCGACAAGGCGCGCATTTCACGCCAGCTGGTCGCGCTTGATGCGCATGTGGCGCCGCCTATTCCGGTCGAAGACCTCAAAATCACCCACCCTGACCGTGAAAAGCTTTTCAGCTTCCTGCGCGAACAAGGCTTCCGCAGCACGCTGAGCCGCATGGAAAAACAATTCGGCACCGGCGATGCGCCCGCCGCCGAAGCGCCCGCACAAAAAGACGCCGATACATCCGCCCCCGTGGCCAGAGCCGCCGCGCCCGCCTCTTACGAGCTGGTGCAGGACGAAGCCGCGCTGCAACGCTGGATTGACCGCGCTATCGAGGCGGGGATTATCGCCGTTGATACCGAAACCACCAGCCTGACGCCCGCGATGGCGGATTTGGTCGGCATTTCGATGTCCACGGCGGAGGGCAACGGCTGCTATATCCCCCTCGGCCACCGCGAAGCGGCGGGATATTCCGAGAGTTTCGACTTCACAATGGCGGAGAAAAAAACCGAAACCCCGCCCCTTGTGCAAATTCCGCTGAAACGTGCGATGGAAATGCTAAAGCCGATGCTGGAGGATGCAAGCGTTCTCAAGGTCGGGCATAACATCAAATACGACCTTCAGATGTTTCTGGCGCACGGCGTGCGCGTCGCACCGGTGGATGACACGATGCTGATGTCGTATATCCTCGACGGCTCCCGCCACGGGCATGGCATGGATGAGCTGGCCAAGACGTTTTTGAACCACGACACCATCGCGTATAAAGACGTGACGGGCAGCGGTAAAAATCAGGTCACATTCGACCTCGTCCCCCTCGACAAGGCTTGCGATTATGCGGCGGAAGACGCCGACATCACCCTGCGCCTTTACAATATTTTCAAGCCGCGCATCGTGCCCGAACACATGGCAACGGTTTATGAAACGCTTGAGCGCGCGCTCGCGCCCGTCATCGCCGACATGGAATTTGCAGGCATCCGCGTGGACCCCGCCTTCCTTCGCCGCATGTCGAATGATTTCGCCAAGAAAATCGACACGCTGGAGCGCACCATTCACGAACAGGCGGGGCAGGCTTTCAACATCGCCTCCCCCAAACAGCTCGGCGATGTTTTGTTCGGCGCCATGGGGCTGCAAGGCGGGCGCAAGACCAAAACCGGCGGCTATTCTACCGGTGCGGATGTGCTGGAGGAGCTTTCGGGGCAGCACCCGATTATCGATTCCATTCTGGAGTGGCGCGGGCTTTCGAAACTGAAATCCACCTACGCCGATGCCCTGCCCGAAGCCATCAACCCAAAAACGGGGCGTGTGCATACTTCCTTCTCGCTCGCCGGCACCAATACAGGGCGCTTGTCATCGTCCGACCCGAACCTGCAAAACATTCCCATCCGCACCGAAGACGGCCGCAAAATCCGTGAAGCCTTTATTCCCGCCGATGGGCATCTGCTTTTGTCCGTGGACTATTCGCAGATTGAACTGCGCCTTGCGGCCGAAATGGCGGACATCAAGGCGCTGAAGCAGGCCTTCCACGACGGCATCGACGTGCATGCCGCGACGGCCAGCCAGGTTTTCGGCGTGCCCTTGGCCGATATGACGCCGGACATCCGCCGCAATGCCAAGGCCATCAACTTCGGGATTATCTACGGTATCAGCGGCTTCGGCCTTGCCAAGCAGCTGGGCATCGGCAATGCGGAGGCGGCGGATTACATCAAAAAATACCTCGCCCGTTTCCCCGAACTGAAATCATTCATGGACGGCGCCAAGGAATTCGCGCGCCAGCACGGCTATGTCGAAACGCTGTATGGCCGCAAATGTTTCGTGCGCGGCATCAACGACAAAAACCCCGCCATGCGCAGCTTTGCGGAGCGTCAGGCCATCAACGCCCCGCTGCAGGGCACGGCCGCCGACATCATGAAACGCGCGATGATTGCGCTCGTCCCCGCGCTTGACGCGGCAAACCTTGGCGCAAAAATGCTGTTGCAGGTGCATGACGAATTGTTGTTCGAAGTGCCCGAAGCCGAAAAGAACGCGACCGAAAAGCTGGTCAAACAAGTGATGGAATCCGCCGGCCCCGGCATCAGCCTGCCGCTGGTCGTCGAAGCCGGCTGGGGCCAAAACTGGGCGGAGGCGCATTAAGTGATGCAGCATCCCGCCCGTGCCGCCGATTTCGAAGTTCTCTACGACAGCCTTCAGAAGGCGATGCGGGACGGGCATGTGCGTGAAAACGGACATGGCGCGCTCAGGCTTTATTGCTACACAAGCGAATGCGTTTATAACCAAGCCTGGGACGAAACAACCACGCTGGCGCGCGGATTGGTGCTGGACATAGAACAGCGCCGCGTGGTCGCAACCCCGTTTATCAAATTTTTCAACCTGCACGAGAATACGGGCGCCCTACCCGCTGAAAGCTTCGATATTTTCGAAAAACTCGACGGCAGTATGATTACCCTGTTTTTCCACGACGGCGCATGGCATACCGCCACCAAAGGCCATCTACGCTCACCGCAAGCGATATGGGCGCTTGAATGGCTGCAAGCCCATGACCTGTCTCATCTTAAGCGCGGCTGCACTTATCTGTGCGAAGCCATTTACGATGAAAACCGTATCGTTATCAAATATCAGGGTGAAGGCCTGCGTCTGCTTGCCGCCTATGACGCGCATGGATATGAAGTGCCTTACGACGCCGTGGCGGGCCTTGCACAAAAACTTGGTTGGGGCATCGCGCAGCGGTTTTCTTTTGAATCCCTCGCCGCGCTGGTCGAAACGGCAAGAAAACTTCCCGCGACATCCGAGGGCTTTATTCTGCGCTACGAAAATGGCTTCAGAATAAAAATAAAGGGCGAAGAATATTGCCGACTGCACAGACTTATCAGCAACTGCACGCCACTGACGGTCTGGGAGTATATGAACGAAGGCAAAGACCCGCTCGACATGCGGCGCGAACTGCCTGAAGAATTCTGGGCTGATTTTGACAGCATCCTGTCCGCACTGAATAGCCAGCGTCATGAACTGCAAAACAAAATCCGCGCGCTGGCCGAAAGCCTGAGTACGCTGACGGACAAGGATGTCGGGCTCAAACTTGGCGCACTGCCTGCGGATTTACGCGGTTATATTTTCCCGTACCGCAAGGCGGGCGGTGATTTTGAATCCGGCAAAATCCGGCAAATGGTCATGCGCAGCACTCGCCCTGCCGCCAATCAGCTCGAAGGCTATACCCCCTCTATTCACATGTACCGCGTGCACGCCGAATCGACTTGAAACGCGCGCGCATACAAAAATCCTTTATTGCGGTAAAGCCGGTACGCTATAGTAATAGCCGTTTCGTTAAATAAACTGGATAAAGCATGATTGGCGTATTCGACAGCGGTTTCGGCGGGCTGACTATTCATCGGGCGTTGATTGACGCGCTGCCCGAACATGATTTCGTTTATTTCGGGGATAACATCAACAGCCCCTATGGCACGCGCGAGCCGCTGGACGTGCTGAACCTGACCTGCA
>DDBY01000216.1 GCA_002334985.1 Micavibrio sp. UBA2020 | reverse complement strand
TCCGCGCCGATTACGCATTCGGCGGTCAAATCCGACTCCCACATCGCGCAGGGCATTATTTCGATGCTGAACCCCTTCATCGATACGGTGGTTATTTGCACCATGACGGCGCTGGTGATTGCCGTGACGGGCGTGTACGAGGGCGGCAAGGGCGTCGAGGGTATTGCCCTGACTGCGCGTGCGTTTGAAAGCATCGGCGGCTGGACGATTTACTGGCTCGGCCTGACGGTATTCCTGTTTGCCTATTCCACCATGATTGCGTGGTATTATCTGGGCGAAAAGGGTTTCACCTATATCGCCGGGTGCGGGCGCGGGCGCGTGATGGCGTTCAAGGTGTTTTATTGCCTGTTCGTGGTCGTGGGCGCGGCGGCGAACCTGACGCACCTTATCGACCTGACGGATGCGCTGTTTTTCGCTATGGCGATTCCCAACGTGATTGCGCTTTATGTCATGGCGCCGGAAATCAAAAAAGACCTGCGCGAATATCTTGAGAAAATCCGCGCAAGCGCCTGATTTTGAACGGCTGAACCCGTACAAAAACGGTACCTTTACCCTGCGTTAACCTATTGATGCAACAATAGGAATGTTCAATGCGGGAGGATGCCGTGAAATTTTTTGCGCCCCTGATGTTCTGTGCCCTTTTGATGCTGCCCGCCGTATCCGCGCAGGCGGAGGAGGCGCATGACGCCAAAGAGCCCGCCGCCAGCATTGAATATATCGATTTAAACCCGCTTTCGGTGCCCGTTATCAACGACAACGGGATTGTGCAGCACGTCAGCCTTTCGGTCTCGCTTGAATGTGCGGCAGGCAAGCGCGATGCCGTGAATATTTTCAAGCCGCGCCTGATGGATGCCTACTTGCGCGAGCTTTACGGCGCGCTTGGCAGCGGCCGCGCGATGATGAAGGGCAACGTCGTGAATGTGGAAGAACTGAAAGCCCGCCTGACAACCGTGACGGAGCGCGTGGTCGGGCCGGAGCTTGTCACCGGCGTTCTTTTGCAATCCGTGAACCAGTATTCCATGCGCGCGCGCTAGCGTAACTCTATCCTGAACGCAGGTATTTAATCGCCGTATCCCGCTCGAACAAATAAAGCAGGGTGCGCAGGGCTTTGCCGCGCGCGGACAGCAAATCCGGGTCGCGCTCCAGTATCAGGCGGGCATCGTCGTGCGCCGTTGCAATCAAATCGCCGTGATGTTCGGGTGATGTAAGGCGGAAAGCGGGCAGGCCGCTTTGGCGTGTGCCCAGCATTTCGCCCGCGCCGCGCAGTTTCAAATCCTGCTCCGAAATATAAAAACCGTCTTCGCTGTCGCGGATGGTGGCAAGGCGCTGTTTGGCGACTTCGCTGCATTTATTGCCGTTATAAAGCAGCAGGCAGGTCGATTTTTCGCTGCCGCGCCCGATGCGCCCGCGCAGCTGGTGCAGCTGGGCAAGGCCGAAACGCTCCGCATGCTCAATAATCATTACGGTGGCTTCGGGTACATCGACGCCGACCTCGATAACGGTGGTCGATACCAGTACGTCCAAATCGCCGGCTGCGAATTTTTCCATCACGGCGTCTTTGTCGGCGGGTTTCATGCGGCCATGCAAAAGACCTGTGCGCTCCCCGTAATGCTGCTGGATATGCCGGAAACGCTCTTCTGCGGCGGCAAGGTCGAGTTTTTCCGACTCTTCCACCAGCGGGCAGACCCAGTACACGCGCTCGCCCGCCGCGATTTTGCGGCCGATGCTGCCGATAACTTCGTCAATACGTTCGTTCGATACCAGTCTTGTATCAATAGGCTGGCGTCCGGCGGGTTTTTCATTCAGGCGGCTGACGTCCATATCGCCGTAAACCGTCAGCGTCAACGTACGCGGAATGGGGGTTGCGGTCATGACCAGCACATCCGTATGCGCGCCCTTTGACGACAGCTGCAGGCGTTGGTGTACGCCGAAGCGGTGCTGTTCGTCGATGATAACAAAGCCGAGGTCGTGGAAAATAACGTCGTCTTGAAAAAGCGCATGGGTGCCGATAACGATATGCGCGCTGCCGTCCGCGATTTGCGCCAGAATGGCGGCGCGCGCCTTGCCCTTGTCGCGGCCGGTGAGGGTGACGACGTTGAGGCCGATTTTCTCGGCCAGCGGTTTGAGTTTATGTTCATGCTGGCGCGCCAGAATTTCTGTCGGTGCCATCAGCGCGGACTGGCAACCGCTGCCCGCGGCATGAACCATGCTCAGGAACCCTACGGCGGTTTTGCCGCTGCCCACGTCCCCTTGCAAAAGCCGGTGCATGCGGTCGCCGCTTTGCAAATCCTGACGGATATCGGCAACGGCGGCGGTCTGCGCGTTTGTGAGTTTGAAGGGCAGGCTTTCAAGCGCACGGGCAAACAGCGCATCGTCGCCCGCAATCGTACGGCCTTTTTGTTTTTTCTGGCGCAGGCGTAAAAGCGACAGGGTTAACTGGTTCGCCAGCATTTCGTCATAGGCAAGGCGCATGCGCGCGGGGTGCAGCGGCGACAATCCTGTTTCATCTTGCGGGGTATGCACATCGGTGATGGCGTCGTGCCACGATGGCCAGTTTTCACGTTTCTGGTGCGCGCTGTCCAGCCATTCTTCCAGCTCCGGCGCGCGCAAAAGGGCGCCGCGGATGAATTTATAAATCAGCTTGTGCGTGATGCCCGCGGTCATGGGGTAAATGGGTTCGATATCCGGTATCTGCCCACGGTCGATGGGCGCGACGATGAAATCCGGATGCGGCATTTGCAGGTAGCCGTTATAAAATTCCAGCCTGCCGCTGATAATCCGCTGCGTGCCCACGGGCAGCTGGTTTTGCAAATAATCGCCCCGCGCGTTGAAAAATGTCAGGTCAAGCACGCCCGTGCCGTCACCGCATTTGATGCGGTAGGGCAGGCCGCGGCGTTTGGGTTCTATATGCTCAAGCACCGTCACCTGTACGGTGGCGACAACGCCACCTTTTGCTTCGCGCAGGGGCGGGCAGTAACGGCGGTCGATAACATCGACAGGCAGGTGCCACAGCAGATGCACAACGCAAGGGCCGACAAGTTTTTCCAGCAGTTTGCTCAGCCGCGGTCCGACGCCGGTGATGGATTTCACCGACAGAAAAAGATTGTCGAGGATATGCGGTCTTGCGCTCACGCCGCCGGCTTCTCGCGGATATATTTGGCGTTGATACGCAGCGCAAGCGCGCCAAGGCCGAAAAACGCCACGCCGCACAGGATAAGAATAACCGGCCAGCCAAGGCTGTCACCGAAATGTTTGCCCGTGAAATACCCGATATAGCAAAGCATGGCGACGGTACCGACCAGCAAAAGCGTACGGCTGCGCGCGCGGGTGCTGAGGAATATCAGAAACGCGCTGAGGCCAAGGAACAACGGCTCTGCCGCCGTACCCTCGACGACATCGCCAAAGCTGACCAGCAGAATGATGGAGCCGATGAAGTACCAGAAAGCGGAAATAGCACGGTGCGGCGACTGGCTGAGCGTCCATGAAACGCACATCAGCGACGTGCCGAGGCAAAGCCCGATAAGCTCGTCATCGACTTCCCAGATATCCAGCAATGTCGCAAAGAAAATGCCGCCGAATACGATGGAGGTGAAGGCAAGCGTCGTGCGCTTTTTTTGCCAGAAGGTCAGGCCTTGCTGCAAAACCATCACGCCCGCCATGAACAAAACCCCGTGTTCGGGCTTTCCGCCGCGCGAAAATTCCTCCAGCATCACGAAAATGCCGGAAGGCTGGAACAGGGCAGCAATAAGCAGAAGCGGCGTTGCCGCACGGTCGTATTTTTCATGGTCCATCGCCGCAAGCGCGAACAGGAAAACCGCAAAGCCCGTGCCCAGCGTGACCAGAACCCGCGCATAACTGCCGAAATCGTCCCACAGCTGGCCGATAAAAATGCAAATGCCGGCAAAAACCAGAATACCGCCGATATAGCCAAACAGACGGGCGATGACGCCGCCGGTTTCCTTGACGGCGGCTTCTTTTTTATCACCCATAGCGCGGATGATGTCTTCCGCGCTCAGCCCGTTCAGGCGGGCGAGGGTGAGGATTTCCTGCAGGGCGTCCTGTTTCGTGCTCATATTCCCGCCTGTATTTGCTGTCATTGCGTCACCCAGCCGATGAATTCAAGATTGTTATAAAACGGCGTGCCCGCATATTCGGGAATTTTATAGGCATAACCTTTTTCATGGCGCAGGCGGCTGTCATAGCGGCCGCGGCCACCGCCGAAAATCTCGCCTGCAATCCCGCGGGAGCGGTAACCGCCGTTTTCCAGCGTGTATCCGTCGGGTGATTTGCTGGCGGTGCTGATGGTGGTTTTTTCAAATTCCTTCAGCAGCACTTCGCGCGATTTGTCATCGCCGATGGTATCGGGCAGTTCGGGTTCGATTTTTTCAAGCTGTTCTGTTTTGCCTTCGAAGCGGAAAAGTTCCTGTTTATAATTGCCGTAGTCGTTCTTGCGTTCGGTCAGGCGCGCATAGAGCTTGCCGCCCTTGACGATGTAATCGACGTTATAGGGCTGCGACGTTTGTTCGTACTTCTGCACCGAAAACAGCACGGCATACGCGGGCGGCGGGCCCAGTTTTTTGGGCACGGCGGCCAGCAGCATAAAGCCGCCCACCAGCAGGACGGGCAGGGCGATGCCCAGCGACAGGGCGAAATTTTGCTTGATGAAATTTGAAACGGACATATCTTGGACATCCCTTTGATAAAGAAAAGCAGGCTCAGTATGCCCGAAGCGCATGAAAAGGACAATATATCCATAATCCGGAAAAAGCTGGGTTTCCGCAGCTGGCACCGCGGCACGCGGGAGATGGATTTGCTGCTCGGCCGCTTCGCCGACGCGCATCTGCCGGAAATGGATGCCGACGGCCTCGCGCTCTATGACCGTTTCCTCAGCAACAGCGACCCCGATATTTACAACTGGGTCAGCCGGGCGGAGCCTGTGCCGCCGTCGGAGGATAACCGCGTGGTCCAGCTTTTATTGGCTTTTTACCCACAGTAATGCTACATCATGCCCTCGTTATAAAAGAGGGCGATATGCAAACGGAAAGCCCCAAAGCCAGAAACACTATCCCTGAACGGAGCCCCCTGTTTGGCGTGCCGGAGGGATACGATTCTGTTTTTCTGGCTGCCGAGGCGCGCAAGCGGCGCGGCGTGGTGCTGCATATCGCCGCCGACGACAACCGTTTTGAAGAAATTTATGAATCCCTGCATTTTTTCGCGCCGGATGTAGAAGTCCTGCGTTTTCCCGCATGGGATTGCCTGCCGTATGACCGTGTATCGCCGACGTCCGAGGTGATGGGGCAGCGTCTGCAAACATTGACGCGGCTGCTCGCTCTGCCCGCGGGTACGCCCTGTGTGGTTTTGACAACCGTGGGGGCGGCGATGCAGCGCGTACCGCCGCGCGATACGCTATCGGGCGCCAGCTTTTCGGTGCGCAAGGGCGGGACGCTGGACCAGAAAAAGCTGCTCGGCTTTCTGGCGGCCAACGGATACCACCGTACCGAAACCGTGCGCGAGGCGGGGGAGTTTGCGCTGCGCGGCGGACTGGTCGATATTTTTCCCTCCGGCGCGGCGGAGCCGCTGCGGCTGGATTGCTTTGGCGATGATGTGGAACATATCCGCGCCTTCGACGCGCTCAGTCAGCGCACGACCGAAGACCGCGCGGGGCTGGAGCTTTACCCCGTATCCGAAGTGCTGCTGAACGACGATGCCATCCAGCTGTTCCGCGGGCGTTACCGCGAAACATTCGGCGCGGTGCGCGAAGAAGACGCGCTTTATGAATCCGCCAGCGCGGGGCGCAAACATGCGGGCATGGAACACTGGCTGCCGTTTTTCTATGGCCAGCTGGATACACTGTTTGACTACATACCGGATGCCGCCGTGATGGTTGATTATCAGGCGGAGCAGGCGCGTGACAGCAGGCTTCAGCAAGTGGACGACCTTTATCAGGCGCGCCTGTCGATTATGCAGGCCGATGACAAGGCAAAGGGCAAGGATGCGAAAAATCAGGGTCTGGTTTACCGCCCCGTGCCCATCGAACAATTATATCTGCCCAATGCCGAATGGCATAAACGTCTGGCCGCGCATGTGGTGCAGGACCTTGTGCCTTTCGCCCCTACGCCGGGGCAGCCCGATGCGGGCGGGCGCAAGGGGCGCGATTTCGCCGACGTGCGTGCGCAAAACGGCGCGGGGCTTTACGACGAGATTAAAACCTATCTGGAATCCCTGCTGCGCGCGCAGCGGCAGGTGATTATCGCGGCCTATAGCGAAGGATCCAAAGAGCGCCTGAAGCTGATTTTGCAGCAGCATGGCATGACGGGGCTGAAGGACATCGCACCGCAGGCTGTCGCAACGGGCAGTTATAAGCCTGTGCGCGAAGTCGGTCTGGCTGTGCTGGGGCTGGGCAAGGGGTTTGAATGCAAGGGCTTGAGCGTCCTGACGGAGCAGGATTTGCTCGGCGACCGTCTCGCCCGCGTCACGCGCAAGAAAAAGAAAAGCGATGCCTTCGTTTTTGAGATTAGCCAGCTGCACGAAGGCGATTATGTCGTGCACGAAGAACACGGCATCGGCCAGTTTGAAAAGCTGGAAACCGTTGTCGTTGACGGCATTCCGCATGATTGCCTGAAGCTTTTGTACGCGGGCGGCGACCGTCTGTTCGTGCCGGTTGAACATCTGGACGTGCTGTCGCGCTATGGCGCGTCCGAAGCGGGCGCGATTCTGGATAAACTCGGCGGTAGCGCATGGCAGGCGCGGCGTGCGCGGGTGAAACGTGATTTGCTGGCGCTGGCGGACGAGCTTTTGAAAATCGCGGCGCAGCGCGTGCTGCGGCATACCGAGCCGATACATATCGAGGGCGGCGGCTACGAAAAATTCGCCGCAGGCTTCCCGTATCCGGAAACGGAAGACCAGCAAAAAGCGATTGAGGACGTGCTGGAAGACCTCGACCGTGACCAGGCGATGGACAGACTTGTCTGCGGCGATGTCGGCTTTGGCAAGACCGAAGTCGCCCTGCGCGCCGCCGCCGCCGTGGCGCTGGCGGGTTTTCAGGTCGCGGTCATTGCGCCGACAACGCTTTTGGCGCGCCAGCATTATCAGGGTTTTTCCAAACGCTTCGCGGGCTTTCCGATACAGGTCGGGCTTCTGTCGCGTTTCGTTTCCGGCAAATCGGCGGAGCAGGTGCGGGCAGACGTGCAAAGCGGCAGCATCAATATCATCGTCGGTACCCATGCGCTTTTGTCGGAAAAGGTCAAATTCAACAACCTTGCCCTGATGGTGGTGGACGAAGAACAGAAATTCGGCGTGAAGCAGAAAGAGCGCCTGAAATCGCTGAAAGAAAACGTGCATGTCCTGACGCTGACGGCGACGCCCATTCCGCGCACGCTGCAAATGGCACTGACGGGCGTGCGGGAACTGAGCCTGATTACCACCGCACCGATTGACCGTCTGGCGGTTAAAACTTTCGTGCTGCCCTATGACCCCGTGGTCATTCGCGATGCGCTAATGCGCGAGCATTACCGCGGTGGCCAGTCGTTTTATGTTTGCCCGCGCATTGCGGACCTTAAAGACCTTGAAGACATGCTCAAGGATTTGGTGCCGGAGCTGAAATTGCTTGTCGCGCACGGGCAGTTGCCGACCGAAGAGCTGGAAGAGAAAATGACGGCGTTTTACGAAGGCGCTTATGACGTGCTGCTCTCGACCAGCATTGTCGAATCCGGTCTTGATATCCCGAATGCGAATACCATGGTCATCCACCGCGCCGAGATGTTCGGGCTTGCGCAGCTGTACCAGATGCGCGGGCGCATCGGCCGCTCCAAACAGCGCGCTTATGCTTACCTGACGTTCGAGCCGGGCAAGAAGCTGACCAAGGCGGCTGAGCAAAGACTGCAGGCGATTGAACAGCTCGATACGCTGGGCGCGGGGTTCCAGCTGGCCAGCCACGACCTTGACATCCGCGGCGCGGGGAATTTGCTGGGCGAAGAACAGTCCGGCCATATCAAGGAAATCGGGGTCGAGCTTTACCAGCAGATGCTGGAAGAAGCCGTCGCCGCCGCCCGCAGCGGTGCGAAGATGACGGCGGAGGAAGCCTTCGAAGACCACTGGGCGCCGCAAATCAACCTTGGCATGCCTGTGTTGATACCGGAGGGGTATATTCCCGATTTGAACCTGCGCCTGTCGATTTACCGCCGCGCCGCGTCGTTGGGAAGCCGCGAGGAAATCGAGGCCTTCGCGGCCGAGCTTATCGACCGTTTCGGCCCCTTGCCGCAGGATGTCGAAAATCTGCTGGATTTGATGGAAATAAAACAGCTGTGCCGCCGTGCAGGCGTGGAGCGCATCGAAGCCGGGCCGAAAGGCGCCGTGCTGGCGCTGCACCCGTCCAGCAAAATCGATGTTCAAAAACTGGTCGGGTATATCCAGAAACAGACAGGCACGGCCAAAATCCGCCCCGATGACCAGAAACTGGTCTTTATGCGCAGTTGGGACGACCTGCATGTGCGCGTCCGCGGGACGCATAAAATTCTCAATGAAATGGCGGGTTTGATTTAAATCGCCGCCTGTGCCATGCTTGGAACAGGTTTAAAAGGGAGACACGCCATGAGTCAGGAATACGCTTTGTCCCGCGTGCGCGATGCGCTTGAAAAATCCGGTGGCAATCATCTGAAGGCGCAGCGCCTGCTGCTGTCATGGCTGGAAAAAGACCAGAGCCTGCTTATCGGCCTCGTCGCGCCGCATTTGCAAAGCATCGTCACTCATGCCGTGAACCATGCGGGCACACCGCGCGGCGCATCCGGCGGGAAAAAGGTGCAGGTCGAGCCTGAACAGACGGGCGAGTTCGGCATCGCCGTGCTGGAAAGCCTCAAAGGCGGGCGCAGCGATGGCGGTTTCGGTTTCGGCGAGCCCGCACCGCGCGCCGCCGTCAGCAAGCCCGGCAAAGCATCGCAAAGCCACGTCGATGCCATTCACCAGCTGGCGCAGGGGCGCACGGTAAAAAAAGACAAAAAAGACTAAGGGGTTTCTAAACCCTCTCCGCCGCGCGTTGTCCGCGCGCGAAGATGACGGGCAGCACGTTGCTGTAACTGGCGCCGAAAACACGGCTGGCGCGGAAGGGCTCGTCGGGTGCGAAGTTAACCTCCAGATGTCCGCCGCCGTGGTCGCAAATATCCAGACGCACATTGCGCTGCGATGCCGTTGTGAGCAATTGGCGGAAACCGACCATGCGTTCGATGTCCCCGCAGGTAATCAGGTGACTGTTGCCGAAGTGCAGGCAGTGGCTGTTGAAATCATGAAAGCTGACGTCGATTCCATCTGCCTGTCCGTTTGCGGGCGAGGGCGCGCGGGCGTCACTGCGCTGCGGCACCAGCTCGGCTACGCCGCGCAGCCAGCGGTCAATTTCGCCAAGGTCGATGACCTTTTGCAGCGGTAAAGACAGGCCTTTGAAATGGTTGGACATTTCCCTACATATCCGGCGTTGCACGCCGGACTCTCCCCTTTCTCTATTTTATGTGAAACGCAATCAAGGGTCAAGCGCGGCGCGGCATCGGGGCGGGGGGCGCGGCGCGGTTACATCTGTCAAAACAGCTGCAAAAATGATAGTTTGATGCGTTTTTAAACACCGCAAGAGAGTAAAAAATGCAGCCACAAAAACAACCCCCGGCCGAAGATGTCCGCACGCAGCAAATGCGTGCGTTTGTGGATGGCACGGCTTTTTCGGGGGCGCCGCTTCAGGCGTTGCGCATGGATGCATCGGTGCGCCGCTTTTTCCGCGTGGCCAAGGACGGCAAGACAGCGGTCTTGATGGATGCGCGCCCGCCGCTTGAAGACACCGCCGTTTTTGAAACCATGCAAAGAAAACTCTCGGCCATCGGCCTCACCGTGCCCGAAGTTTACGCCTGCGACCATACGCTCGGCCTTGTGCTGATGGAAGATTTCGGCGACGAGCGTTATTTCGAGCTGATTACCGGAAAAAAAGAAAGCATCGATAAACTCTACGGCCTTGCCGTCGATGTGCTGGTGCATAAAATGAAGGCAGACCCCGCCGTGGCGCTGGCGGAATCTGTTGCCTATTCGGATGAATACTGGCTGTTCCGCGTGGAGCAGTTCTTGCTGCACTACATGCCGCATGTGCTGGGGCGCGAAGCGACAGCGGGGGAGCGTGAAGACTTCCTCGGCCTGTTCCGCAGCGCAATTACAACGGCGCATCATTTTGATGACGTGCTGCTGCACGGCGATTACGGCGCGCAAAACCTTTATTACATGCCGGAGCGGGGGGGTATCAAATCCCTCGGCCTTATCGATTTTCAGGATATGACGGATGCGCGCGGCAATATGATGGGCTCGCCCGCGTTTGACCTTGTGTTCCTGCTGCAAGACGTGCGCATCGATTTGCCGCAAGGGCTGGAAACCGCCATGCGTGCGCGTTTCATCGAAAAAACCGGCATTACCGACCGCGTGCTGTTTGACGGCGAATACGCCACCATCGGCACGGCGCAGGCGGTAAAATGCCTCGGCCTTTTCGCGCGTCTTGGCCACGGGCAGGGGCGCAAGGAATATCTGGATTTCATCCCGTATTGCTGGCGCAACCTGAACAACAACCTGACGCATCCGGCGCTCGGCGGTATCCGCGAGTGGTTCGCCAAAAACAAAATCGAGCTTCACGTTTAAGAAAAAAAGAAAGAGGGAATATCTATCATGAGCAAACTCATCGCCACACGTCTCGACAAAATCAAGCCGTCCGCCACGCTGGCCTTGGCCGCGAAAGCGCAGGAGCTGAAGGCAGAAGGCAAGGACGTTATCGGCCTTTCCGTGGGCGAGCCGGATTTCGACACGCCGGATTTCATCAAAGATGCCGCAAAAAAAGCGATGGACGCGGGCAAGACCAAATACACCCCCGTGCCCGGCACGCCGGAGCTGCGCAAGGCCATCGTCGAAAAATTCAAGCGCGAGAACAACCTGACCTATACGGCCGAACAAGTCATCGTCGGCACGGGCGGCAAGCAGGTGCTTTATAACGCTTTCATGGCGACGCTGAACCCGGGCGACGAAGTCGTCATCGCCGCGCCGTTCTGGCTGTCCTATCCGGACATGGTTATGCTGGCCGAAGGCACGCCCGTGATTGTGCAAACGACGCCCGCCGAAAACTTCAAGATGTCGCCGGAGAAACTCGCCGCGGCCATCACGCCGAAAACAAAATGGGTGATTTTGAACTCCCCCAGCAACCCCACGGGCGCGGCCTATTCAACGGACGAGCTGAAGGCGCTGGGCGCGGTTCTCAAACAACATCCGCATGTCTATATCCTGTCGGATGATATTTACGAGCATCTGGTCTATGACGGATTCAAATTCTCCACCATTGCCGAAGTGGTGCCGGAGCTGTTCGAACGTACCCTGACGGTGAACGGCGTATCCAAAGCCTACGCCATGACCGGCTGGCGCATCGGTTATGCCGCAGGCCCCCTTGAAATTATCAAGGCCATGAGCAAAGTGCAGGGGCAGAGCACGTCGAACCCCAGCTCCATCAGTCAGGCGGCCGCCGCGGCGGCGCTGACGGGCGACCAGGCTTTCCTCAAAGACTGGCGCGCGAAGTTTCAGGAACGCCGCGACCTCGTGGTTTCCCTGCTGAACAAAGCCGAAGGCCTCAGCTGCACCGCACCCGAAGGGGCGTTTTACGTCTTCGCGTCCTGCGATGGCGTGATTGGCAAAACCACGCCCGAAGGCAAAACGATTGCGACGGATACCGACTTCGCAACCTACCTGCTGGAAAAACACAACGTGGTCATCGTGCAGGGCGCCGAATTCGGCCTCTCCCCATGCTTCCGCGTATCCTACGCCCTCGACATCCCGACGCTGACCAAGGCTTGCGAGCGTATCCAGAAAGCATGTGCAGAACTTTCCGGCGCGGCGGCGAAAAAGGCGGCGGTGTGAATGCGTGGCGGGTCTTTTTTCTTGGTTCTTCTTCTCAATGCTGTATTTACATTTCCAGCTCTTGCAGCGCCAGATAAATGCTTTCCATGGGGTACAGATGATAGTTATGCTGATGTATTATCGGTGCCGGTTGTGCTGCTTAATAACAATTTAGATGTAAGTACGCGATATGTTGAGGCGTTCATATCCAAGGCGTCGTTTCCGGTGCGATGGGGCCGTAATCTTGTCGAGATAGACCAGCAAGATGTCGAATTAAAAAAAGAGGAGTTTTATAGAGTACAGCTTGAGCTCCTTTCGTCGAAAAACCCAAAAGTCTCTGCAGAGGCTAAGAAAAATATCGAATCTTTTGACCTTAATAGGGACGGTATGGTCTCGGCAAATGAGGTGAAGTCCTATCAGCGCTCGAATGCCAGCTATCACAGCCAGTGGACGCATATGGCTGATTACCTTGCCCTTGACCCTAATCAAGATGGGCGTATTACAATAGAAGAACTTGCCATCATGGCCAGAAAGGCTTTTCATACAGTTGATGCAAATCAAGACTGTTATCTTTCTAATGATGAGCTAGATGTGGCGCGGCAAGTTCTTGTCGAAAAAGAAAAGACAGAAAAGTCAAAATAAGCGAACTTGATGTGAGTTCTCTGTTTCCACAAAAAAATCCCCCGAAATTTCGGGGGATTTTTTTGTGTCTAAATATTTATCTGCCGGGCCAGAAGGGGCCGCCGCTGCGGCGGCGGGCGGGGGCGTCGTAGCTGGCGGTGGGCGGTTTGTCGCCACCGTTCGGCGCGTCTTTGTCGTCCGGATTTTGGTTGTCGTTTTCCGGTTTCTGGTCGATGCCGGTAATTTTTTTGACGAACTTGGTCAGGTCGTCGCCGGCTTCTTTGATGCTGTTCAGAATCTTGCTCTGGTTTTCGAGTCTATCCTGAATAACGTTGTAAATCCGGTCGAGGTCGTTTTTATGCGTCTCCGTCAGGCGGCGGGCGAGGGCTTTCAGCTCTGCATCGCCAGCCTCGGGCTTGCTGCCGTCGTCAATACCGCTCGCGAAGCTCAAAATCTTTTTGTAAAGCTTGGCGAGGGATTTGACGGTTTTCGGCTCCGCCAGTTTTTCCGACAGGGCTTGCAGCGCGACTTTGCTGTCCTGATGCAATTCTTCGGCATAACTGCGGTGTTTCAGCATGGTGCACAGGCGGTCGATATCCGCGCTGTTCTCCTTGATGATTTTTTCGGCAAAACGCTCGAGCGCCTTGAGGTTTTCCGCGCTTGAATCGTCCATTGTCGGCGTCGGGTCCTGCGGGTCGGCTTCGCGGTTGATGAAACCGTCGAAGCTGAGCATACGCTCCCCCAGTTCATCGCGCACATCGTCCGCGATGTCTTCGGCGTTGATGCTGGTCGCAAGCGAGATGAGCAGGTTGCCGCTGGATTTGCTGACAAGGCCGATGGGGCCGAGCTTGTTGAATTCCTCCGGCGACAGACTGTGGTCAACGTTGCCGGTGCCGACATGTACCATGACAATTTCCGCATCAGGCGGGGCGAGTTTTTTGGCCTGCGTCAGCATGCGGCGCATCATGTTGCCCGCGAAAAATCCGCCGTCAATCAGCGCGTGGCGGTGGGTGACGTTGGGCATATCCTCGTTCGGCACGGTTTTGTAATATTTCGCTGGGAAATACGTCGGCGCGGTGGTGCTGGCGCGCACGGCGTCTTTCATGGTCATCGAAGACCAACCCTCCGGCGAGGGGTCTTTCTGACCTTTGAAATTGTTAATCCAGACAGGGCGGAAGTTTTTGATGTCGGTCGCCGGAATCATCAGATGCGTCAGCGAGTCTTTCATCTTCGCCTCGCCGAAGCTGTTTTGCAGCGCATCTTCGAGGGGCTTGGGGTCGTACATCACGCCGCTCGAGATTTTGCGAAGCCCCTTGAATTTCATTTCGGGGAAAATCTTCGGCGTGTGCTGGAAATAGAAATTTTTGATTTCAAGCGCGGAGTATTTCGGCTTGGCCGGTTCCTGCGGGTCGGGGACGGTGAGGCCGGCTGCGATAATCGCGCCGGTCGAAGGGCCGCCGACAAGGTCGAACATCTCGGCAATCGGCTTGCCGGTGCGCTCTTCGATTTCCTGAAGCACACGGGCAGGGACAACCCCGCGCACGCCGCCGCCATCAATGCACAAAACCGTAAAGATGCGTTTTTTGTTTTCCATCGTGCTGGGCACCCGTGACTGGGCCGTAGCCCCGCTTACGGGGAATACGGCAGTGATTTCAACGATAAACACACACCCTGTTCAGGCTTGTATATGGCGAGAACAGGAACGAGTGTATTGAAATTTACGAAAGGAGTCAGCCCCTAAAATCGTATTATGTGTACAAAAATGAGTGTAATTTTATTGCTTATTTGCCGATATCAAAGATTTTTCGATAATTTGAGCTAATTTTAACAAAAGATTAATCATAATGTTTAATCATGGGGTTAGGTACTTTTCTTTGCCTCCTTCTTGTCATGATTTGGGTGACAAACGCCGCCGATTGGGGGATAAATCGGCAAGGCTCTGTGGGGGGCTCGCATAACAGGGGATTTCTACTTTGCAGTCGGGCGCAAAGAATCAAAAATTGCAAGATGACGACACATCGTCGTCACAGGGCGGGATGCGCGCGGGCATGGCGCGCTCTTTCGTGCTGATAAACGGTCTTGTTCTGGCCGCGCTCGTTTTTGTTGTTCTGCATTTTACCATCGGCGATATGAAGGCGCAGGAATTGCGCCGCATCAGCCGCGACATCGTGCGTATTGGCGAAGATTCCGTGCGCCGCAGCGAAAAAATGGTCAGCACGCTGGCGCATTTCTACGCGACGCTGGAACAGGGGCGGCAGGATGATGAACGCGTCACGCAAAGCGTTCAGCATTTGCTGACCGACGGCGCGCCGCTTGACGCCATATTGTGGACGACGGATTCCGATGTCTGGTATCAGGAAGACATCCAGAACAAAACCCGTTATCAGATGTACCGCGCGCAGCTCGGCTGGCCCGGATACAACGAATTGGTTGCGCACATGCGCGGGCTTGAATTTGGCCAGATTGGCTATCTTTACAAGGCACCTTGGGCCGCCTTCACGCAGCGTACCGGTGCGGGCGAGGCGCCTATCGCGCTGGTGGTGAAGCTGCGCACATCCGGTGGCGGCACGGGCATTTTCATGGCCATGACCACGCCGGATAAAATTTTCGCGCCCAGCCTCAAAGCCTATGCCGACGACCTTGCGCGCATCACAATGCGCGAGCGTGACAGCGGCCACGTTCTTTTCGACCGCCGCATGCAGGACAGCAGCGGCCGTCTGGCGGGCTTCAGCACAGAGCGCGTCAGCGATACCCTGCAAATGGGCGGCAAATTCTGGGACGTCTATCTGGACGTCCGCCCGTCACGCGTTGCAAAAGTGCTGAGTTCCTCGCCCTGGGCGGCGGGGATGATTATCATCGCCCTGACGCTCGTCTGGGCGGCGTATGCGGAAAAACGCCAGCGGCAGGAACAAAAACTCGCCGAGATGTCGCGCACGCTCAAAGGCGCGCATACCGAATTGCAAAGCCGCATTTCCGAACGCGACCAGCTGTTCCACGCCTTGCGCAAGAGCGAGCGTGAATACCGTGCGGTTATCAACTCCGTCTCCGACGTTATTTTCGAAACGGATGAAACGGGCAAGCTTGTCTTCCTGAACGAAACCTGGAAACGCATCACGCATCTGGAGGTGCAGGAAACGCTGGGGCAGTCGCTTTTCCTGATGCTGGATCCGCATGACCAGATGCCGCAAAAAGAAATGTTCGAAGAACTGGTGCGCGGGGAGCGTCAGGCATACCGCATTGAAACGCGCATCAATCCGGGCGGTGACGCCTTTAAGCCTGTGGAAATCGCCTTCAGTATGCTGCGCATGGCGGAAGACAAGAGCATCCGCGTCGTCGGCACTATCACTGACATAGAAAAACGCCGCCGCGCCGAACAGGCCATGCGCGATGCCGAACAGCGTTTCCGCGGGATGTTTGAAAACTCCATCAGCGGCATCTACCAGATTGCGCCCGAAGGCCGCTTTATCAGCGCCAACCCTGCGCTTGCGGAAATTCTCGGCTACAGCTCGCCCGAGGAGCTGACGGTCGCGGTCAAAGATATCGGTGCGCAGATTTATGTCCGCCCTGAAGAGCGCAAGATTTTTGTTGATAAGCTGCTGTTCGAAGGCCGCGTGTCGGGTATCGAAACCGAAGTGAAGCGCAAAGACGGCAAGCGTGTCTGGATAATGGAAAACGCCCGTGTGGTGCGCAATGAACGCGGCAGCGTGGAGTATTTCGAAGGCAGTATCTGGGACGTGACAGAGCGCAAGCAGGCCGAGAACACTATGCGCGAGGCGCGGTTGCAGGCGGAAATTTCCAGCCGCACACGCATGGAATTCCTTGCCAATATGAGCCACGAGCTGCGCACGCCGCTCAACGCCGTTATCGGCTTTTCAGAGATTATCAAGGACGAGGTCATGGGGCCCCTCGGCACCCCCGTCTATAAAGAATACGCGCAGGATATTTACGACAGCGGGAACTATCTGCTGAAGGTTATCAGCGAAATTCTGGAAGTATCAAAAATCGAAACCGGTAACCGCGAACTGGCGGTGACCACGTTCCGCCTGCCCAAGGCTCTTAAATCCTGCATGATTATCATGGCCAACCGTATCGAACAGGCAGGTGTCGATGTTCACATGCACATTCCGGACGAATTGCCGGAGCTGGTGGCGGAGGAACTCGGCGTCAAGCAAATCATGCTGAACCTTATCGGCAACGCTATTAAATTTACGCCCGAAGGCGGCAAGGTCGATGTGACCGCAGGTATTGACGGCGCAACGGGCGAGCTGGTTATCGATGTCACCGATACAGGCATCGGCATGACCGAAGACGAAATCAAAAAAGCCATGCAGCCTTTCGGCAAGGTCGATACGACTTTCAGCGGTATGAAGGCAGGCACGGGGCTTGGCCTGACCATCGTTGACTCTCTGGTCACCCTGCATGGCGGCCGTTTCAAGCTTATCAGCGAAAAAGGCCGCGGCACGACCGCACGGGTGATTTTTCCGGCGTCGCGCATTTTGACAAAGAAGTCGCATAACGAAGCGGCCGAAGGCACGCACCTTAAAGTTATCAAGTAAAATCGCTAAAGCCGCTGTCTTCGTCGTCCGCCGCGAAATCGAGCGCCTGACGTGCGATGTCATAGCTGAACCCGCCGCGCGCCATGATGCCCATCTCCCGCGCCTGCTGCTTACGCCGGAGCAGCGGGTCGCTTTCCGGCTTTTGGTTAAAGCGGCCGATTTTACGTTTGCGCGCCAGTTTCAGCGCGGCGGCAAGTTCGGCGGGCAGGTCATCTGCCGCGCGTTCCCCATCCACGCTTTCAAGTGCCTTTTGGATGGTATCCGGGGCAAGGCCTTTGGATTTCAGGTTGGCTGAAATAGCCTGCCGAGATTTGCCCTGCCGCCGCAGGCTGGCCGTGCGCCCCTCGGCATAGAGGGTATCGTTCAAAAGGCCGCTTTTTTCGTAGCGTGCCACCAAATCATCGATAACCGGATAGAATTCATCCGCCGCCGTCCCGTGGAACAGGCAGGAGCGGTCAACCTTGCGCGTCAGCACCCGCCGCAGGTTTCCGGCCGAACTGGCATAGCGCTGCAAATAGTAAAGCGCCGCATTTTCCAAATAACGCGGTGTAATTTTGCGCGGGGTGCGCTTTTTTTTCTGGTCTTTGGCTGGCTTTTTGTCCATTTTCGACCATCTATGCTAGGATAGGACGCTATG
>DDBY01000240.1 GCA_002334985.1 Micavibrio sp. UBA2020 | reverse complement strand
TGCGCGCGAAAATCGCCCCCTTCGCCCCCAAAGACGGGGCCGCCGCCAAACCCGCAGAACCGCCTGCGCCGACAGAAGCCGTATCGCCCGAAAACAGCGATGCAGACGATGACGCGCACACAGGCAATGACGCTGCGCTGGTCGAAGCAGCCGCCGCGAAAGGCGACATCACCCCGCCCGCGATTGACGATTACGACCCGAACGAGGCTTTCCCCGACCCCGATGCCGCGCCCGCAAAAGCGCCGCCGGCCACGCCGCCGATTGACGGCTATGACCCGAACGAAGCCTTCCCCGACCCCGATGCCGCACCCGCAGCAAGCCCGCAGGCCGCAACACCTCCCATCGATGGTTACGACCCGAACGAAGAATTCCCAGACCCGGACGCGCACCCCGCAGCGGCGCAGCGCAGCACGCCCCCCATCGACGGCTATGACCCGAACGAAGCCTTTCCCGATCCTGACGCCGCGCCACAAGCACCTGCCGCAACCCCCGCTCCGGCACCTGCGGCGCCTGTCATGCCAGAAGGCCCGCGACTGTTCGACCCCGACATGCTGGGCAGCTTGAAGTCCAGCCTCGGCAAGGCGCAAATGGACGAGATGATGCAGGGGCTTTACGATAAAACCGAAGAGCTGATTGCCGATGCCGAAAAAGCCGCTGGCGAAGGCGACATCGCAGGCCTTGCCGCGCGCGGCCATGACATCAAGGGCATGACGGCGAATTTCGGCATGACGGCGATTGCCGATGTGGCGGGCAGGCTGGAGCGTCAGGCCAAGGAAAAATTCCCGCTTGATACGCTGTCGGACATCGCCTTCAAACTGCGTCCCGTTTATAACGACACGCGCGCGCAGCTTGATGCCTTCATGAAGGCGTAAATCAGAAAAGCTTAAAAATTGAACTTAAGGCTTCGCCTGCACTGATGGACGGAAGACCGATGCGGGTGCCGAGACGGGCGCGCAAGACGGAATAAAATTCAGCACATCGCGGAAATCGCGCACCACAGCATCGGCGCCCGCCAGGCGCATGGATTTTTCTTTTTCGACCGACGCCGCCCCCTGCCCGAAGCGCGGGTCGAGATAGGCGATGACAAAAGCCCCCGCCGTACGCCCCGCGACAATCCCGGGCTCCGTATCCTCGATAACAATCGTATTCGTGGTGGACGAACCATTCGCGCGCATCGCCAGCAGGAAAATTGCGGGGTCGGGCTTTTTGCGCCCATCGACAAGGTCGGGTCCGTAAATACGGCTGCCAAAATGGTCGAGAAGGTTTTCTTTCTGAAGCCCGAGGCGCGAGCGCGCGCTTGGGTTGCTGGAGCCGATGCTGAGAATATCCCCTGCCGCCGACAACGCTTTTAATACCTCCGGCACGCCCGCGACAACAGGCAGGTGTTCGCGGTAGTAAATCTGCTGCTTGCGGTCTTCGTGCAAAAGCGTGAGCTCGGTGATTTCCGCGGACGTAAAGCACATACCCGCCGCATGGGCGATGCCCGCGAATTTGTCTTCGCAACCAAGACCCGCGAACTGCCGGAACACATCCTCCGCCGTCATGGCGCAACCGCGGTCAGCCGCCAGCTCTGCGGTAATCTTCGACACCTCGAATTCGGTATCGAAAATCGTCCCGTCGAGGTCAAAAATGACATGTCGCTGCAAAAACTGCATGCGGGCGCATATCCTTAAAAAGGGCTTTTTTATATTCTACCACGCCTGCGCACATAGCGGGGATGCTATCCACCAAACCCCTGAAACCGCATGGTTTAATCACGCGTACAAAAAACCCGCCGGCATATTTGCGCGGCGGGCTTTGTGCGGTTTATCACACGCGGTGATTAGCCAACGATTTCGGTTTCGCTGAAAAAGAAAGAGATTTCGTTTTTCGCGTTTTCGAGGCTGTCGGAGCCATGCACCGAGTTCGCTTCGATAGATTCCGCGAATTCCTTGCGGATGGTGCCGGCTTCGGCGTTCGCGGGGTTGGTTGCGCCCATGATTTTGCGGTTGGCGGCAACAGCGTCATCGCCTTCCAGAACCTGAACGACCACGGGGCCGGAAATCATGAAGCTGACCAGCTCGCCGTAGAACGGGCGCTCTTTGTGGACTTCATAGAATTTGCCAGCTTGAACTTCGCTCAGCTGCAGGCGTTTTTGCGCCACGATGCGCAGACCCTGCTCTTCGAATTTCGCGTTGATTTTACCGGTCAGGTTGCGGCGCGTCGCATCCGGTTTAATGATGGACAGTGTGCGTTCCTTGGCCATGTTTTTCCCTCTTGTTTGATAGCGGGACAGACCTTCGGCCGCCCCATTGGATGTTCTGAACCGGACAGCGATGCCATCCGGTGCGCCTTCTATACGGGCTTTTTACAGATAAATCAAGCCCGCGCAAGCGCCTTGGATTTCAGATATTTAGGCTGACCACCGCCGCAAAACAAAGCGGCGCCACAGTGATTCACCGTGCGCGCCGCCTGTTTTACAAAGCCTTGTTATCAACCGGCCAAAGCAGCCTCGATAGCCGCTACGGCATCATTGGCAAGCTTGCCATCGGGGCCGCCCGCCTGCGCCATGTCGGGACGGCCGCCGCCGCCCTTGCCGCCCAGCTTCTCGGCGCCTTTTTTCACAAGGTCAACCGCATTCACGCGACCTGCGAGGTCGGCCGTAACCGCCACAACCAGCGATGCCTTGCCGTCTTCGCCAGAAACCGATACCAGCGCGACAACACCGGAGCCAAGCTTGGCCTTAAGGTCGTCTGCCATGGGTTTCAGCTCGTTCGCCGGCACGTCTTCGAGCACGCGGGCGGAGAATTTGACGCCGTTGATAGTCTTGGTTTCAGGCGCCGCGCCCGCGCTGCCGCCCGTTGCCAGTTTGCGGCGAAGGTCGGAAATCTCTTTTTCAAGCTTCTTTTTCTCGCCCACCAGCGCCTCGACCCGCGCGACCGTTTCGGCGGGGGAGGATTTCAAAAGCGCCGCAATATCCTGCACGCGCGTTTCCTGTTCGGCCAGATATTTAAGCGCCCCCTCGCCCGTCACGGCTTCGACGCGGCGGATGCCTGCGGCCAGTGCGCTTTCAGATACGATGCGGAAAAGGCCGATATCCCCCGTGCGGCGCACATGGGTACCGCCGCAAAGCTCGATGGAATAGGCGCTGCGCGTACCTTCGGGGTCTGTGCCGCCCAGGGATACAACGCGCACTTCGTCGTCGTATTTTTCACCGAACATCGCCATGGCGCCCAGTGCGCGCGCATCGTCGATGGGCAGCAAACGCGTGGAAACTTCACTGTTCATACGAATGCGCTCGTTCACTTCGTTTTCGATGACGGCGCGCAGTTCGGCCTCAATCGGCGTCGGCTGGCTGATATCGAAACGCAGGCGGTTGTCATCAACCAGCGAGCCCTTCTGCACCACATGCTTGCCGATATGGCGGTGCAGCGCGGCATGCAGCAGGTGCGTGGCCGAGTGGTTGGCACGGATGGCGCCGCGGCGCTTGGTGCAGATTTTCATCTCCACCGCATCACCGACCTTGATGTCGCCTTTTTTAACTGTCGCGACATGCACAAAAAGGCTGCCGAGTTTTTTCTGGCAGTCGCCCACAACGGCTTCGCCGCCGTTTGCGGTTTTAATCCAGCCGTGGTCGCCGACCTGACCGCCCGATTCCGCATAGAACGGGGTCTGGTTGACCACAACCATGACGTCTTCGCCCGCTTTGGCAGACGTCACTTCTTCGCCCTTGGCATTCACAAGCGCCAGCACTTGGCCTTCGGCTTCTTCCTGCTGGTAGCCCAAAAACTCGCTCGCGCCGACCTTGTCCTTGATGCCGAACCAGATGGCTTCGGTTGCCGCCTCGCCCGAACCGGCCCAGGATTTACGCGCCGTTTCGCGCTGCTTTTCCATGGCGGCTTCAAAGCCCGCAACATCCACTTCGCGTTTTTGTTCGCGCTTCAAAACGTCCTGCGTCAGGTCAAGCGGGAAGCCGAAGGTATCATAAAGTTTGAACGCGACATCACCCGGCAAGGCCTGACCTTCGCCCAGCTTCGCCGTTTCGGCGGTCAAAAGCGACAGGCCATGGTCGAGGGTTTTCTTGAAGCGTGTTTCTTCAAGCTTCAGCGTTTCGGCAATCAGTGCGCCCGCTTCGTTCAGCTCCGGATAAACCGCGCCCATTTTGGATTGCAGCGTCGGCAGCAGGCGGTACATCAAAGGCTCCGTCGCGCCCAGCAGGTGCGCATGGCGCATACCGCGGCGCATGATACGGCGCAAGACATACCCGCGGCCTTCGTTCGACGGCATAACACCGTCCGCAATCAAAAACGCGGCAGAGCGTAGGTGGTCTGCAATCACGCGGTGCGAAACGCTTTTCGGCCCGTCGGGGTCGGTATTGGTCAGGTCGGCGGCCGCTTCGATAAGCGAGCGCAGCAAATCGACGCTGTAGTTGTCATGACTGCCCTGCAAAAGCGCGGTCATACGCTCCAGCCCCATACCCGTATCGATAGATTGTTTGGGCATGTTGATGCGCGTGCCATCCGGCAGCTGTTCGAACTGCATGAAAACGTTGTTCCAGAATTCGATATAACGGTCGCCATCCTGGTCTGCGCTGCCCGGAGGGCCGCCCGCGACCTTGTCGCCGTGGTCGTAGAAGATTTCGGAGCAAGGCCCGCAAGGCCCCGTGTCGCCCATCATCCAGAAGTTATCCATGGTCGGAATGCGGATGATACGGTCATCGGAAAAACCGGCGATGGATTTCCACAGCTTCGCCGCTTCGTCGTCTTCTGAATAGACGGTGACCAGCAGGCGGTCTTTGGGCATGTCGAATTCTTTGTTAATCAAATCCCACGCAAAGCTAATCGCCTGTTCCTTGAAATAATCGCCGAAGGAAAAGTTGCCCAGCATTTCAAAAAACGTATGGTGACGCGCCGTGAAGCCGACGTTGTCGAGGTCGTTATGCTTGCCGCCCGCGCGCACGCATTTCTGCGCCGTGGTCGCACGGTTATAGGGGCGGGTTTCGACGCCGGTGAATACGTTCTTGAACTGCACCATGCCCGAGTTGGTGAACATCATGGTCGGGTCGTTGCGCGGCACCAGCGGGCTCGACGCCACCGCTTCGTGTCCGTTCTTTTTAAAGAACTCGATAAATGTTCTGCGGACGTCGTTTGCGCTGGTCATGTCAAAGCCTCTTTGCCGTATGTGCCTGCCCCTCGCGGGCGGGCGTCTTTGTGAATGTTTTTGAAAGCCGGAAACAGCCGCCAAACGGCGGTTTTATCCGGTGAAACATAATACTGGATGGGAAAGGATTGCGCTAGGGGCAGAAATCCGTCACTGGGTGCGGAAAAAGCCGGTTTCGGCAAGTCCGCGGCCTGCTTTGAGGTCCTGATCGTTATAAATCGGCCAGTTGCCCTCCGCCACGTCGTCAAGCGAGGTCGTGCGCTGGCGGAATTTAATGCGGTAAATCCAGTAATTGGCCAGAACACGTTCGACGAAAATACGGGTTTCCGCGACGGGAATCGATTCGATGAACAAAAGCGGGTCGTCTTCGTAGCGCACGCTTTGCTGCCAGCGGCTGAGCTTGCCGGGCCCTGCGTTATAGGCGACGGCCAGTTTGAACAGGTTGTTGTCCACAACATCGTTGCCCAGAAGCTCGGCCAGATATTTCTGGCCAAGGTCGATGTTCATCTGCGGGTCGCGCAGGCGGCCGTCTTCAAGCTTTTCGCCGTACTTGCGCGCGACATGCCGCGCGGTTGCGGGCATCAGCTGCATCAAGCCTTGCGCGCCCGAAGATTTATTCGTCACCGTCGGGTCGAATTTCGATTCCTGACGCACGAAGGCATAGACCAGCGCTTTATCGACATGGAAACCGCGCTCCGGCGCCCAGGGGGTATCGGGATAAAGAGCGGTATCGTAAAGGTCCCCCTCCGCATCGCGGAAGGCACTGCCCATACGCATGGCCAGATGCGGCATGCCTTTTTCGGTTGCGAGCGAAATCATCGCCTCTTGCAAAATCAAATCACGCCCCGGATTTATCTGGCGCATTTCCAGCTCGGCCAAATCCGCCCTGCCCGCATCGACCAGCGCCAGCGCACGGCGGCCCGCCGGAACGGCGGAAAGACTTTTGACATGGCGGTCGGTCAGCGACGGCACATCCCAGTTGAATTTCACCTGCTCCATGCCCAGAGCCTTGAGCGCGATAATTCCGTAGAAGGTGCGCGGATAATCGGCGCTGCGGCGCAACCAATAGCCGACTTTTTGCGGCTGATGGTTGCGCAGGTAAGAACGTGCCGCCCAATAGGCACCCGAAGAGCTCATCCACGCGGAGGAGCGCGGCGAATTCGCCGTCAATTCGAAATACCCTGCCGCTTCGGCATATTTGCCCAGCCGCCATGCGGAAAGACCGGCTATCCAGCCTGCATGCGGCGCCTCGACCGAAGAGCGGCGCGCGGCGGCGGCGGCGACTTCATACGCATCGCGCGTTTTGCCGTTGAAGAAATAAGAAGCCGCGATTTCAGCGCGCAGGCTGTCGTATTCCTCGGCAGAAAACAAGCGGCGCGCCTCTTCGGTTTCCAGCTGGCGCAGCGCGGCGGTCGGGGAATCTGACAGGTTGCGGCGGATGATGCTGATAATATCCTTGGCGCGACCGCTATGCTTGCGCGGCGTCAGATGCGGCTGCGCCAGCTGGCCGACGTCGTAATCCTGCTGCCCCATCACCCCGCGGCCATAGCGCGGCGAAGACAGGCGCGGCGCGGCGGAAGGCTGACGCCGTTCGGCAAGGTCATAAATTTTTTGCGCCCCCGGATGGTCGCCATAGCGGCGCATCCATTCGGCCAGTTCGTCATAGCGCGCGCTGTATTTGGGGTGCATAAAACGCTGGTAAAGCACATGCCCCATCAGGCGGTCGTCGTCGAGTTTGGCGATTTCTGCGTCGGCGCGGTCAAAATTGCCCGTATCCTGAAACGCGAAGATGTGGCCATAGCGCGCAGCATCATGGTCGTTCAGGCGTTTGCCTGCGGCGATATGCCCGAAAACGCGGCTGAAAATGGAAGACTTCTGCACCGGCATCACCGACAGCGTCGCCGCAGAGGCCGCCGCGGCAGGCACATTGGCAACAGGGGGCAATGCCGACGCCGGTTTGCGGCGCGGGTACATGACGGCGGTATCTTTCGCCAATATGTCGTCTATCGGATCGCGTGCCTGTATCTGGCGCGCCGGATTTTCCGGCTTGCGCACCGGCAGCGGCACGGAAGTCGCCGCAATCGCCGTCCCGATACAGGAAATCAAGGCCGCCATCGCCAGGATTCCACGGATCTGTTTTTGCATCGTGGTCGTTGTCAAAACACACGCCTCTGTTGTTCAAAGGTAGGCAAAGTCGTAGCGCGAAACGGGCCTATTGGCAAAGATTTTCGGCATTATTGAAAAATTAATTAGCAAAAAAAGGGCTTAAAAAATCCGAAAAACTTTGCCAATAGG
>DDBY01000125.1:8051-8905 GCA_002334985.1 Micavibrio sp. UBA2020 | reverse complement strand
GTCGAGATGGTGATTGTGCCGCGCAGCGGCGATATTGGCGGCTATGAAGTGCGCCGCGCGCTGCCCTTCAGAAACCGCCGCATGGTCGGTCCGTTCATTTTTTGGGACCAGATGGGGCCGGGCGAGTTTCTGACAGGGCAGGGGCTGGATGTGCTGCCGCATCCGCATATCGGACTTTCGACCGTGACTTATTTGTTCGATGGCGCGATAGACCACCGCGACAGTCTGGGCACAGAAAAGACCATTCAACCGGGTGATGTCAATTTGATGACAGCTGGCGCGGGCATCGTGCATTCGGAACGCACGGGGGCGGCGGCGCGCATGCAGCCCACTCGCCTGTTCGGGATTCAAAGCTGGCTTGCGCTGCCCAAAGGGCTTGAAGAAACCGCGCCCGCCTTCGAACATCACCCAGCCGCCGCGTTGCCGCGCATAGAGGCGGAGGGTATCGACCTCCGCCTTGTCATGGGCGGTGGTTTTGGCGCGGTATCGCCCGTGCGCACCGATTGGGAAACGCTTTACGCAGACGTCACGCTGGCCGCAGGTGCGCAGCTGCCCCTGCCGCGGGATACGGAAGAGCGGGCGCTCTATGTCCTCTCCGGCGATATTGAAATCGGCGGGGTTGCCTATCCGCCGCAGCAAATGCTGGTGCTGCGGCCGAAAGATGATGTCACGGTACGCGCGCTGACACAGGTGCGGTTGATGGTTTTGGGCGGGGCGGCCATGGACGGGCCGCGCTTTATCGACTGGAATTTTGTGTCGTCGTCCAAAGAGCGGCTGGCCGCCGCGCGCGAAGACTGGCGCGCCCAGCGATTCCCCAAGGTGCCGGGCGAAGGGGATGCTTTCGTACCCTTGCC
>DDBY01000125.1:0-7673 GCA_002334985.1 Micavibrio sp. UBA2020 | reverse complement strand
TCTATATCGCTGTATTGAAGACCGGAGACCACGTCATGACGGCCGCGCCCGAAACCCAGACGCATAACGACGATTCGATTAACGCGGAAAAAGTATCCCGCGCCTATATGCTGCTGGCGATTTTGCTGTTTACCGCCATCACGGGCGCAGGGTTTTTGCAGCATCATATCGGCAACAAACAAACGGCGCTGATGCAGGTGGCCATGTTGTCCGAACAGCAGGTGCGCCTCACGCAGTTGATGGGCATCATCGTGGCGCAAAACCAGGAAACGCCTGACCCGAAAAATATAGAGCGCCTGCGCGCCGCCGCCAATGCCGCGCTGGAGGCGGAACCGCGCATGCTGCTTAATATGCACATCGCGACATGGTCGCCGATGCCGCAGCTGAACCTCGAAGCGTTGCAGCCGGTGCGCCAGCTGACCGACAAGGTTTTCAGCTACGCCGCCCATAGCGAAAACAACAACAAGGGCTTCGCCCGTGATTACGCGCAGGAAATTATGCAGCTGAGCCGCAGCAACGTCGCGGCGGCCTGGCATCAGGAAGCAACCGCGTTTATCGACGCGCGTGTCAAAGAAACGCAAAAAGTGATTTATTTTTCCTATGCGCTTTATGCCGCGATGCTGGCGCTTCTGGCGTGGCAGGCCGTGGGGCTGGTGATGCCGGCGCTGAACGTGATTTTGCGTCAGCGCGACTTCCTGAAAAACCTTGCCGCCGCCGACGCGCTGACGGGTCTTTATAACCGCGGCATGCTGTTCCGCGTCGCCAGCATGCTTATCAGCTCCGCCCGTCGCCACAAACAGGAACTGGCGGTTCTCAGCGTCGATGTCGATGGCTGCCAGAAAATCAACGACAAACATGGCCGTGCGGGCGGCGACCTTGCTATCCGCGTGATTGCCGAAACGATTGCGGAACAGCTGCGTACCAGCGACGTTATTGGCCGCGTGGGCGGCAACGAATTCGCGCTGTTTTTGCCCTCGACCGACGAATACCGCGCAGGGGTGGTTGCCGAAAAAATCCGCACCGCGGTTGAATCCATCCCCTTCAGCATTGGCGACAGCAACATCGTGCTGACCATCAGCATCGGCGTGGCCGACATTCAGCCGCACCACAAAACGCCGGACGACATGCTGCGCGCGGCGGAATACGCCCTGCGCCTCGCCAAAAAAGCGGGCCGCAACCGCGCCATGACCTATAGCGCCGCCCATCTGGAAGCGGCAGAAGCCGTCGGCGGCGGCGCCACCGGCGGGGATGCTGTCGGCGAATAGGCGGCAATTTCAAATAAATCCACCGTTTTCCCGCACCGGCGCTATGATGGGGGCGGAGGAATCGGATTATGTTTTTTTATATTCTACTCGCGCTTTTGGCGGCGGGGCTTGGCTTTGCTTGTTATCGTTTCGGGGCTGAACGCGCGCTGGCGCTGCCGATGTGGCGTAGTTTCGGCTATCCGGTGCGGGCAAGTTTTCTGCGCGGCGTCAGCAAGAAAACCGGCGCGACGCTTCTGGATGTCACGCCCGCGCGTCCGCCGCTGCGCTTTATCGCTGTGATGGGCGCGGCGACGGTGTTTTTGCAAATCATCGGGGTCAACCTTGGCCGCCTTGTCGGGGGCGAGGGGGTGACGATGCTGCTGGGCAGCCTGATGGCGCTGGCGCTTGTCGTGACTATCTGGCTACCTTTTTTCCGTGCGCAGGTAAACCGCCGCCGCGTGCGCATCGGCGTGACGCCGCAGGGCATACGTCTTGCGGGCGGCGTTTTTCACCCGTCGGATGATATCGGACAGGTTTATGTGCGCGCGGCCATCGATGCGCCGCAAAACCTGATGCTGCTGAACGAAAGATTTGCAACATCCATCGCCAATCTCGGACGCGGAGTCACGCGGCTTCTGGCGGCGCGGTCATGGCTGGTGACGTTTCATCATCGCGGGTCGGGACGTGAAGACGTGCTGGCGGGCGGGTTGACGCAGGACTGCGCCGAAGCCCTTGCCGCCGCGGTTATCGAGGTGTTGCAGGATGAAAAACAACCCGCGGCAGAAGAGGTTTCTATGTCCGCAGCGCCTGCGCGTGAAACGCTGGATATTGAATAGTGGGCGCGCTATCCGCAGCGGGCGCCGGATGCAGCGCCGCCGCGAATGACGGGCGCAGGGGTGCTTGGGCTTGCGCCGCCTCTGCAGCGGGCAATGCCGCGCGCGGCGCTGGCGCAGCCGTTATTTCTTTAGGCGGCCAGAGCGTGCCGCGCAGCCAGCCCAGCGCGCTTTGCACAATTTCCGTACGCGCCAGCCAAAGGCCGACGCCGCCGCTGGCAAAGCCGGCGGCAAAAGCCACGCCGGATTTTTTCAGGCGGTTTTTATCAAAAAATTTGACATCCTTGCGTGCAGCTTTCGGGGTGCGGAGTTTTTCTCCGGCAAAATTTTTGATGTAGTTGTAAGACGCGCTGGCCGCCCCTGTGGCCGCAGCCAGAAGCCCGACCATGCCCAGCGTCGAGACGCCCCCGATAATCCCCGCAACCCAGGTGACGGCAATCAGGCGGAAGCTCATGGAAACCAGCGTGCCCGCCGCCATATCGGCCATTTTTTTGCCAAGGCTGGCGGCAACGTTTTTGAGCCGGTTGCCCTCCGCCCGCCAGGCGCGCAGCACGCCGCTGAACCCGGCAATGCCGACCCCCGTTTCAAAGGCGCGGGTGCGCAGGCGCTTGCGCGGCGCGTTGGCGTTTGCTTCTGGCGGGGCGGGACTTTTCATGCAGCTGATTGTAAAAGCCGATGCCGCCTGCGTCTATGCGCTAAATACCCGCTTGACATAAGGCAGTCGCCCATCTGCGCAATAAAAAACGCCGGTCTTGATACCGGCGTTTTTTATTGAAGCTGGGATGATTAGAGCATCCCCGGCGATTTCGGTTTTGACGGCGGGGGCGAGACGACATTGAGCACGGAGCCGACAGCGGCCTGTACTTTCTGCGGGTCTGCGGGCATGAAGCTGCCGGCGTCTTTAAGGTGCGGGCCAATCATCATCTGGATGAACTGGGCCTTCTCGGAAAAGCTTTTCTTGTCGCCGATGGCGCCTGCAATAACATTCGCCGTTTCGGTGATGGATGTATTGCCGTCATTGCGTGCGCCGGCCTGATGCAGCGCGGTTGCGATTTTCGCGGCCAGCGGCGATGCGGCATTCACATAGCCTGCATTCGGGTTCGGCTTTTCAGGCCCGCGGTTGTCGAGCAGTTCCTGATAGTAACTGCGAAAGCCGGCTTCCGCTTTGGCGGCGCGCTCTTCGCCTTGACCGTAATTCGACAAAAATTTGGACATGCTGACCTGCCTGATGCCTGTGTCTGAGTGATTCCGATTATATGTCAAAAACCTTAACGCCATCTTAATGATTGCCGCCAAGGCCACAGCCAGTCTAGCATAGGCGCATGATAAAACCAGATGCACTGCTTATTATCGATATACAACAAGGCTTTATGAAGAACGGGGCGGAATCCGTCGTCGCCCCGATTGCCGATTTGGTCAAGGCATGGCCGCAGGACAAGCTGTTTTACCTGCGCTATCGCAACTATCCCGGCAGCCTGTTCGCGCGGCATCTGGACTGGCACGAATTCATGACATCGGGGCAGGTCGATATCGTGCCCGATGTTTATATCGACGGCGCGCCGGTGTTTGAGCATTACGGCTACCGCCCGCCCGATACCTTGATTGAGGTTCTGCGCGGGTTTGGCACCATTGGCATTTGCGGCGTGGATACCGATGCCTGCGTCATGGCGGCGGTTTTTGCGCTATGGGATGCGGAAATCCGCCCCGTGGTGCTGGCGGATTATTGCATGTCGTCGGGCGGGCGGCAGTTTCATCTGGCCGCGCTGGACTTGATGCTGCGACAATTCGGCACCGACGGCATCATCCGCGGACGTATCTGATTTTAAAAGCTTACCATTCCCATGTGATGCTGCCGGCTACGCGGGCGTCGCACAGGTTGTCGCAACGTTTTTCTGAAACATTGGTATCGTAAAAGCGCACATCGACGGTGAACGGCTCGAAGCTATAGGCGAAGCCGAGGGAGTAATCCAGATAATCCGGCACGCCGAAACGGTCGTTTTCTTCAACCCACTGATGCCCGACATGGCCGACAAGGCTCAGCCCGTCCACCACCGGCAAGGGCACGTCCGCCGTGGCTGTGACATAGATACCCGTGCCGGAATCAGCGAAAAAGTCCGGCGAATAATAGATTTCGGCGCCCAGTGTGGCGACGTCGTCCGGCAGCGTGCTTTCATAGCTTGCAAAAAATTCGTAGTGGTCATAGTCGAAGGCGCGGCGCGCGCCCGGATACCAGTAATAGCCGCCGCCCAGCGTCATATCGCCAGGGCCAAGGCCGAAGGTATAGGTCAGATAAAAATCTACCTCGACCTTTGCTTCCCAGCTGTCGTTGTAATCGACGTTCGATGCCCAGATTTCGGCTGCCCAGCCGCTTTCATGCTCAAGCGCGACGCTGCCTTGCAGGCGGGTTTGCTGTCTGAATCGGAAAAGCCGCGCGTCATATATTCGCTGGCCAGCGTAGCCGAACCGGAAAGCGTCCAGGGTCCGGCGCTTTCCGCATCGTCGGATTCTTGCGCAGCGTCTTCGGCGGCGGCAGCTTCTTCAGCGTAAAGGGGATGCGTGCAAAGCAAAAGGGCGGAAAAGGCGGCGGCGGTCAAAAACGAATTTGTACGGTACATGAAAACTCCCGATAAAAAATGCCATTAAGATTATAGCGGTGCCCCATGGAAAAAAGGTCAAAAATCTTTATTTCGATAAAATGCCCCAAATCGGGCGGGCGGCAGTTTGACGGTGCGCGGCATGGGCGCGGCGTGCTAGGCTTGCAGGCGGGAAAAGGGGATTTGCATACATGAATATGATCGAAGTCAAAAATCTTAACTTCGACTATCCGGGCAAGCGCGTACTGCATAACGTCAGCTTTACCATCAAGGCCGGCAGCGCCACTGCGCTGGTGGGGCCGAACGGCGCGGGTAAAACAACGCTTTTGCGCTGCCTTGTCGCGCTGGACCGTCCGCACAGCGGCGATATCACCGTGGGCGGCATCGATGTCACCGAAAACCCCCGCGCAGTGCACCGCCAAATCGGCTATCTGTCGGATTTCTTCGGCCTGTTCAACGACCTGACCGTGCGCCAGTGCCTGACGTATATGAGCTGGTCGCAGCAGGTAAGTGTCAAGAACGTCGCGGCGCATGTCGAAAGAATCGCAAAAGACGTGATGATAGATAACATGCTCGACCGCAAGGCGGGCGTGCTGTCGCGCGGCTATCGCCAGCGGCTTGGCATCGGGCTTGCATTGGTGCATGACCCTGCGATTGTTATTCTGGATGAGCCCGCATCAGGCATGGACCCCGAAGCGCGCATTCAGCTTTCGCGTCTTGTGCGCGATTTGCGCGCGCGCGGTAAAACGCTGATTGTGTCATCGCATATCCTCAACGAGCTGGAAGATTACTGTACCGACATGCTGATTATCCGCGCCGGCCGTGTGGCGGAACATGTGCTGCTCAGCGACCACGAAGCGCGCACGGTGCGTCACCTGCGCATTTCCCTGCAGGGCGGCGCGGCTGCGCATGCGGAGGCTTTGGGCGCGCAGAAGGGGCTTTCAGTCGAAAGTATAGACGGCGATGTCGCCCTTTGCCGTTTCGAAGGGGACGATGCGGCGCAGCGCGCGCTGCTGGCCGCGCTCGCAGGTCTCGGGCTGCCTGTTTATAACTTCAGCGCAGCGGCGCATTCGCTGCAGGATGCCTATATGCGTGTGACCGAAAAAGAGCCCGCTGCCAAAAGCCCCCGCAAAGAAGGGGGTGAGGCATGAACCGCTATTTCCTGAGCCCCGAACTGCAGCGCCAGATATGGCTGCGTTTTTCATGGCTGCGCGTGCTTTTGATACCGGTCGCGCTGATGTGCATCATCTACAGCCACTATATGATTTACAACGAAAACTGGGCGCTGGTGACCTCCAGCCGCCTGATATGGGTTTATTTCATTTTGGTGGGTATCTGGGGCAACCACGAAGCCGCCAATACCATGCGCGAAGAGGTTTCCACCAATACATGGGACATGCAGCGTATGACCCCGCAGGGTACGGCGTCGCTTGTGTTCGGCAAGGTTTTTGGCGCGACATCCTATGTCTGGTATGCGGGTATCCTGACCATGCTGGCCGCGCTGGTGCTGCACCATATTGGCGTGCGCGCGTTTTACGGCCCTGTCGAAACATCGCCCAGCACAGCGCGTCTGGTCACGCCCTATGCCAGTCTGTATTTCGTGTTTTTTATGATTATGGGGGGGATTCTTGCGCATGCAACGGCCTTCCTCGCATCGCTCGACGGTATGGTCGGCAAGGTAGAGGCCGACCCGCGCCACCGCCGGCCGCGCATTGTTATCGCCTTTCTGGCCGGCTTTGGCATCAGCTGGTTTCTTATTCGCCGTGCGGGCGCGCGCATGCTTGAAAACGGGCATATTTACGGCTCCCGCCGCACGGTGGAGTGGTTCAATTTCGAAATGCCGATGGAAATGTTTATCGGCTTTGGTGCGCTGTTTTTCACCCTCTGGGTTTTTGTGGGCATTTACCGTCTGGCGCGTGCGGAAATGATGTATTCGCTCACGCCGCTTTGCTGGTTTCTGGCTGTGGCGGCGATATCGCTTTTTGCGGGCGGCATTGCCTTTGACAGCGGCATGGTCGCGCGTAATTCGATTTTCGAATTTGCCCGCTCTTACGCCTTCCCGTTTTATGTGTTTTCCCTCTCGCTCGGCGCGACCTATTACGCCATGCTGGCGCAGGCGGGTGATTTACGCCGTTATGGCCGCATGGCGGAGGCCTTCAGGGCGCGGCGCTGGCGCAAGGTTTTTGAAAATATGCCGCAATGGATGGCGTCTTTTGTCATCGTGCTGGCGGCTTTTTTCTTTGTACTGTACGTCGTGCGCCAGCCCGTGCAGGGGCCGTTCGGCTTTTTGGTGAAGCCGGAGATTTTTATTTCTCTTGCCGCCTCCCTGATGCTCTTCGCGCTGCGTGACGGGCTTGCCATGCATGTTATCTCCGCCCTGTCTTCCGGTCACAGTCAGAAGTTCGAGCGCAGCGTTTATTATGTGCTGGTCTATTTCCTTTTGCCCGCTGTGCATCTTTCTATCGCGCTCAAGGGGCTGCAAATAAATCCGATGCGTTTTTTCGCGATTCTTCAGGGTGAGGGGACGGCGTTTCACCCGCTGATGTATTTCGGCTGGTATTACCCGAACCCGTTTCCGGGCGCGGCTATCGCATTTTTACCTGTGGTTGCGCAGATGGTGTTTATTGCTATTTGTTATCTGGTGCTGCGTAGCCGTGGCGGCGATGAAGGCGCAGCAGCAGACGCAGATGCCCCGCAAGTGCTGTTTACCGAGAAAAGCACCAAGGGAGAAGATGTCACATGGACGTCGTAATGCGCGTGAACATGCAGGACGCGGCTGCGGGCAAAGTGCCGACACCTGCAAAAAAACCTGCACGCGCGCTGGTGCATCCGTGGCTGGATTTCTGGCTGCTTGGCGGTTTGTCTTTCGTGGGGCTTGGCGCAATGTGGCTGGCCATCGACGTATTCAAGGTCAATATCGGCGGCCGCGTGCCGTGGTGGGCGTATTATGCGTCTTTCGCCGTCAATTACCCGCATTTCGCCTATTCCTACCAGCTGTTTTA
>DDBY01000207.1 GCA_002334985.1 Micavibrio sp. UBA2020 | reverse complement strand
GCGGCCTGCCACGGCACGGGCGCGGCGGGCGGCCGCGGCTATCCGAACCTCAACGACGACGACTGGCTGTGGGGCGGCAAGCTGGCGGACATCCACCAGACGCTGCGCGCCGGTGTTAATTCCGGCCATGACGACGCACGCGGCACGCAAATGCCGTCTTTCGGCCGCGACGGTTTGCTCACGCGCGCGCAAATCGACGACGTGACCGAATATGTGCATGACCTGCATCTGGGCGATAAGGCTGTGCAAACCGAAGCCTATCTGCGCGGCAAAGAGGTTTTCGCCGAAAATTGCACCGCCTGCCACGGCGAGAATGGCGAGGGCAGCCATGACATGGGCGCGCCGCGCCTGAACGATGAAATCTGGTTGTGGGGTGGCGATAAAAAATCCATCCACGCCACGGTATCGCAGGCGCGCACCGGCGTGATGCCCGCGTGGGAGGGCAGGCTCAGCCCCGATACGCTCAAGGCTTTGACGATATACATCCATTCGCTGGGCGGCACGGAGCCCGATGTGCCGGAGACAAATGAGTGACGACATCGTCTATTTCGAAAAACAGAAAAAGATATACCCCCGCAGCGTGAAGGGGCGCTATCGCCGGCTCAAGTGGCTGGCGATGGGCGTTTTGCTGGCTATCTATTACCTCGTGCCGTGGATACGTTGGGACCGCGGGCCGCATGCACCGTCGCAGGCGGTGCTTATCGACATGCCCGCCCGCCGCGCGTATTTTTTTAATATCGAGCTGTGGCCGCAGGAAGTTTACTTTTTTGCGGGGCTGATGGTGCTGGGCGCTGTCGGGCTTTTTTTCGTGACCAGTCTTTTGGGGCGCGTCTGGTGCGGCTATGCCTGCCCGCAGACGGTCTGGACGGATTTGTTCGTTGCGGTCGAAAACTGGGTGCAGGGCGACCGCAATGCACGCATGAAGCTGGATAAATCGCCGCTGTCGTTTGAAAAAGTGTGGAAAAAAACGCTCACGCATATCCTGTGGGTTGCCATCGCGCTTTGCACAGGCGGTGCGTGGGTTTTTTATTTTGTCGATGCGCCGACCCTGTTTGAACAAATCATCCATTTCGACGTTTCATGGATGGCAGGCAGCTGGATTTTGGGGCTCACGGCCTCCACCTACATTATGGCGGGCTACGCGCGTGAACAGGTTTGCACCTATATGTGCCCCTACGCGCGTTTTCAATCGGCGATGTTCGACAAGGATACGCTGATTATCGGCTATGACCGCGAGCGGGGGGAGCCGCGCGGCAAACATAAACAAGGCACCAGCTGGGAAGGCCACGGGCATTGCATCGACTGCACGCAATGCGTCATCGTCTGCCCCATGGGTATCGACATTCGCAACGGGCTTCAGATGGATTGCATCGCCTGCGGGCTTTGCGTCGATGCCTGCAACGATGTCATGGACAGAATGGAATTGCCGCAAGGGCTTATCCGCTATGACACCCAGCGCAACTACGAAAAACGCACGCTGGCGCATAAAACGGGCATGCCGCATAAAGACAGCATAGATATCTGGCGTCCACGCACGTTTTATTATATCGCGGTGATGACGGTGATAAGCGCCATCATGCTTTTCGCCTTTTTGTCGCGCAGCGCGGTCGAGATGAGCGTGATACACGACCGCAACCCGCTTTATGTGCGCCTGTCGAACGGCGATATCCGCAATACCTATACCATCAAAGTCATCAATAAAACGCACGACGACCTTTCGTTCCGCCTGCGCGTGGAGGGGATTGCGCCGCGCACGGTGAGTGTGGCCGGACCCGGCGGCGTCAGCGTCGATGATTTGCAGGTGCTGGCGGACAGCGTCGGCACGTTCCGTATCATGCTGGTCGCGCCCACCGCTGAGGCCGCGCGCCGGCAGCGCCACGAAATCACCCTGTATCTTGATGCGGAAAAAGAAAGCAATGCGGCGGACATGGAAACCGTCTTTATCAGCGCGGGGGCAATGTGATGTCTGCTTTGAAAAATGCGCAAACAACACCGCCGCCTGCGGGGCCGCGGCCGTCGGATAAATGGATACCCTGGTACATTGTGCTGTTTTTCGTATGTATAACCTGCGTGCTTGGGACGTTTACATGGATAGCGCTGAGCACGCATACGGGCACGGTGACGGACGATGCCTATAAAAAAGGCCTTGCGTATAACGAAACCATCCATCAGGCCGATGCGCAAAATGCCTGGGGCTACGCGCCGTCGCTGGCGCGGGCGGGCGACGACGTCGTCTTCACGCTCAAGGACGCGGCGGGCTTGCCTGTGCAGGTAACGGCGGCGGCGGTCTGGTTTTTCCGCCCCGCAGATGCGCGCGGCGATGTGCGTGGTGATATGACGGCGGATGCCGCAGGTGCCTTGCGCTATGATGCAAAATCGCTTGCGCGCGGGCTTTGGGAAGTGCGCGTGCTGGCCACGACGCCAAAGGGCGCATACCAATACAGCAAACGCATGGTGTTTGAATGAACGCCCCGCTGCAAACGGCTGCCGTCGATTATACCCGCCACGTCAGCGCGGATGCAGGCGGCGTTTGTCGCCTGCGCCTGATTGTGGAGGGGATGCACTGCGCCGGCTGCGCCTTTAAAATCGAAAAAGCGCTGCGCGCCGAAGGGGTGGAGGCGCGCATCAACGTGACAGAAAAACGCCTCTCGCTGGCATGGCAGGGCGCCCCCGCCGACGGCGGCGCGATATTGGCAAAGGCGGAGGCGCTGGGCTTTCGTTTCCTGCCTGTGGAAAAACAGCAAAGCGAAGAGACGGCGCAGCTGCGCTACCTGACGCGCTGCATCGCCGTTGCCGGTTTTACGGTTGGTAACCTGATGGCTTTTTCGCTGGCGCTGTGGTTTACGCCGCCCGAATCCATGGGCGCGCCGACGCGCATCATGATGCATTGGTATTCCGCCCTGATAACCCTGCCGACGGTTATTTATGCGGGCGGGCCCTTTTTCCGCTCCGCCTGGCAGGCAGTTTCGCGCGGGCGTACCAATATGGATGTGCCGATTTCGGTGGCGCTGGTGCTGGCCTCCGTCGTCAGCCTGCACGAAGCGATGGCGGGCGCCGACCATGTTTATTTCGATTCAGTGGCGATGCTGCTTTTCCTGCTGCTTATCGGGCGTTATCTGGATGCACGCATGCGCGCACGCGCACGCGGCGCGGCGTCCGACCTTTTGAAAATGATGCAGGGCACCGCGCATGTCGCAGAAGACGGCGGCACGCGCCGCGTGCCCGCGGAAGACCTCGCGCCGGGCATGCGTTTGCATCTGGCGAAGGGGGAGCGGTTGCTGGCCGATGGCACGGCAGAAGAAGAAGCGGTGATGGATGCCTCCGCCCTTACGGGCGAAACGCTGCCGCAAATTGTGGCGGCAGGGGGCGCGCTCAAGGCGGGCATGGTCAATCTGGGGCAGCCGCTGCATGTGCGTATCGAAAAAACGCAGAATGACAGCCTGATTGGCGATATCATCACCCTGATGCAAAAAGCCGAGCAGGGCGGCGCGCGCTATGTGCGCATCGCGGACCGCGTGGCGTGCTGGTACACGCCGGTGGTGCATGCGCTGGCGCTGCTCACCTTCATCGGCTGGATGTGGACAGGCGCGGCGTGGCAAACAGCGCTGCTGACGGCGATAACCGTTTTGATTATTACCTGCCCCTGCGCGCTGGGTCTTGCGGTGCCGGTAGCGCAGGTGATGGCGGGCAGCTGGCTTTTCCGCCGCGGTATGTTTTTGAAATCCGCCGATGCGCTGGAGCGGCTTGAAAAAGTGGATACCGTTATTTTTGACAAGACAGGCACGCTGACCACGGGGCAGATTGTTTTTGAAAACGCGCAGGCGGTCGATGAAAACACGCTGCGCGCCGCCTCTGCCCTTGCAAGCGCCAGCCGCCACCCGCTTGCGCGTGCGCTGGCGGTAGCGGTGCCGGTAAAGCCAGCCGAAGGCGCAAGCGAAAAAGAGGGGCAGGGCATGGAAGTCCTGCTGGCGGATGGGCGCTGGCAACGTCTCGGCTCCGCGCGTTTTCTGGGTGTTTCAGAAAATGCCGAAGATGAAAAAATGGAGCTGTGGTTCGGTGAAGCGGGCAGCGCGCCCGTGCGTCTTGTTTTCAGCGATCTGCTGCATAAGGATGCGGCGGCCACTGTGGCGCGTATCAAAAAAACCTGCCGCGTTGTTCTGCTGTCGGGCGACAGACCCGAAGTTGTGCGCGCCATTGCCGAAAAGGCCGGCATCGACATCTGGCGCGGCGGCGTGGACCCGCGCGAGAAATACGAATGGATTGATATGGCCGCCGCAGCCGGTCACCGCGTTTTGATGGTGGGCGACGGGCTCAATGATGCGGCGGCGCTCAGCCGTGCGGATGTATCGATGTCGCCGTCATCGGCGCTGGATATCGCGCAGAACGCGGCCGATATCGTGTATCAGAGACCGGGCGTCGCTTCGGTTGCCGAGGCGCTGTGCATGGCGCGGCGAACGCAGAGCGTGGTGCGCGAAAGCTTTGGCCTTGCGATAGTTTACAACGTGATTGCCGTGCCGTTGGCCGTGCTGGGTTTTGTCACCCCGCTGGTGGCGGCGGTGTCGATGTCGCTGTCATCGCTTTTGGTTGTCGGCAATGCGCTCAGACTGCGCAAAGGGGGGCGGTGATGGATATTCTTGTCTGGCTTATCCCGCTGGCGCTGGCGATGGGCGGCGCGTGGCTGGGTATTTTTATGTGGGCGCTTAAATCCGGACAGTTCGACGACCCCGAAGGCGCCGCCAGCCGCATTTTGCAAGACGAAGAGGACGTGTAACATGGACGCCGCGCTGAAACAAAAAATCCTCGCCTATAACGCGCAGGTGCCGCGCTACACCAGCTATCCGACCGCGCCGCATTTCAATGAAATGGATGCGGCGGGTTATGTGCCGTGGCTGCAAACGCTGGACGCAGCCGCGGGGGCGGTTTCGGTTTATATTCATGTGCCGTTTTGCACGGAAATGTGCTGGTATTGCGGTTGCCATACCACGGCGACAAAGCGCTATGCACCTGTTGAAGATTATGTGTCGCTGCTTTTGCGTGAAATGAAAATGGTGGCAGCGCAGCTGCCCGCGCGGCTTTCGGTTTCGCATATCCATTTCGGCGGCGGCTCGCCCAGCATGCTGCATCCGGAGGATTTTACGCGCATCATGCAAACGCTGCGGGCGCTATTTGATGTAACGGCAGATGCCGAAATCGCCATCGAGGCCGACCCGCGCGGCATCACCCATGACAGGGCGGAAAATTATGCGGCCATGGGCGTGAACCGCGCCAGTTTTGGCATACAGGATTTTTCGCCCGCCGTGCAGGCGGCTATCAACCGCCCGCAGTCTTATGACGTTGTTGCGCGCGCCGCGGAAAAACTGCGCGCATTTGGTATTAACAAGCTGAATTTCGATTTGATGTATGGCCTGCCGCGCCAGATGCTCGGCGATGCGGCGGAAACCGCGCGGCTGGCGATGACATTGTCGCCGCAGCGCGTCGCGCTTTTCGGCTATGCGCATGTGCCGTGGATGAAAAAACACATGCGCCTGATTAAAGATGAAGATTTGCCGGATGCCGGCTTGCGTCTTGACCAGTTCGCGGCGGCGGAAGAGGTTATGCTGGCAGCCGGCATGGCGGCCGTTGGGCTTGACCATTTCTGCATGGCGGGCGACGACATGATTGCGGCGCGGGATGGCAAAAAACTCGCGCGGAATTTTCAAGGCTATACCACCGACAGCGCGCCCGTGCTGCTGGGCTTCGGGCTGTCGTCCATCGGGCGCCTGCCGCAGGGGTTTGTGCAGAATGCCGCGCATATCACGGCCTATAGCGAGGCGGTGCTGGCGGGGCAAATGCCCGCTGCCCGCGGCTGCGAAATCAACGCGGAAGATTCCTTGCGCGGTGAAATCATCAGCGATTTGATGTGCTATCTTGCGGCGGATGTCGGCGCGATTCTGGGGGCGCATGGCCGCAGCGCAGGGGATTTCGACGATGTGATTGCCGGTCTTTCCGGTCTTTGTGCCGATGGCCTTGCCGTCATCGACGGGCGGCGGGTGTCGGTTTTGCCGGAAGCGCGCCAGATGGTGCGTGTGCTGGCCGCGCGTTTCGATGCCTATTTCACGGATGCGCCGAAGCGGCATGTGCAGGCGGCTTAATAAAACGCAAAACAAAAACCGCCCTGTTTGATACAGGGCGGTTTTGTGTGTGCGGCGGTTTTTAGAAACGGTAGCCGACGCCCGCGCCGAAGACCCACGGGTCAAGGTCAACATCGGCGGTTGCGGCAGGGCCGGTGACGCGCGCATCGACGTTGAGGAAGATTTTCTTCACGTCCATGTTGAGGCTCCAGTTTTCATCAAGTTTGTAGTCAAAGCCTGCTTGCAGGGCATAGCCAAAGCCGTTGTCGTATTTGACGTCGGCGGCGGCGCCGCTGTCGGCGTTGTAGAAAATGGTGTAGTTAATGCCCGCGCCGACATAGGGCACGAAGGGCGTTTCGTTGTTAAAGCGGTATTGCGCAGTCAGCGTCGGCGGCAATACCCAGACGGAACCGAGGTCGAGGTTCGGGCCGCGGTGCGCCATGTCGTGTTTGGTCGTCGCAAGGATAAGTTCCAGCGAGAAATTGTCGTTGAGGAAATAGGTAATATCCAGCTCCGGCATCACGGCGCCGTCTGCGCTGACGCGGCCGCCCAGCGACGTGGTGCTGTCTTCGTCGGGCGAAACGTTGATGGCGCGTAGGCGCAGCTGCCAGTCGTGCGGGTCAAACTCGGCCTTGGCGGGGGTGGCGGCCAGAAACGTGCCGCAGAGAAGGGCAGCGAGGGGAAGAAGACGGGGGGGCATGATGAATCCTTTCTGTTTTTTGTCATCACCATAGCGATTCCATCGTCTGCGCACCTTGACCCGCATCAAAAATTTCGCTTGATAAAAGTCAAGAAATGGCGATGATTACAGCAAATGATTAACAATAATAGCGCGTAATATGCTCCCCGTTTCCGCACAAAAAAGTATGGTGCTGAGCCACCTCAGAAGACAGGCTTTGTTCAAGCCGCTGAGCGATGACGCGCTGGCTGGGCTTGCCGAATATGCGGCATTGAAACGCGAGAAAAAAGGCACGGTGCTGTTTTCAGCCGAAGCGCCCAATGAAAAAATCTATCTGGTGCTGTCGGGCTGGGTGAAGCTGTTCCGCGAAACGCTGGCAGGCGACGAAGCTGTGACGGACGTTCTGAGCAGCGGCGGATTTTTTGGCGAGTTCGGCCTTTCCGGCCATGACGAAATGCCTTATGGCGCCGAGGTGGTCGAGGATGCGGAGATTGTTTCCATCCCGCGGTTTTTGCTGGCCGAAGAAATCATGCGCAACAGTTTGTTCGGCATGGCGGTTGTGCAAAACATGACGCGCCAGCGCCTGCAGCGCGATATGGAGATTGAACACCGCACCGTGCAAAGCGCGCCGCAGCGTATCGGTTGTTTTTTGCTGAAATTCTGCCGCGGCGACAATGCGGGGCCGGTTGTGCTGCACTTGCCCTATGATAAAACGGTGGTGGCGCACCGCCTTGGCATGCAGCCGGAAACATTTTCGCGTGCGCTGGCAAAACTGCGCGAAGAAACCGGCATCCGCGTGCGCGGTGCGACGGTCGAAATCGACAATTTGCAAAAGCTGGTCGATTATACCTGCTCTGCTTGCTCCGCCAGCTTTCCCTGCGCGGATAAGTGATTTAGGCGCGCGCTTTTTAAATCTGCATCCCCCTATTCGTCATACCGGCGCAGGCCGGTATGACGGGGGCTTAAAAGGCGCATGGCCAGCGTTTTACTTGCAGCAGTCGCCAGAATTTTATTTGCGGCAGTCGCCAGAGTTTTATTTGCGGCAGTCGCCGCAGAGCCCGTGCAGCTCCAGCACCTGCCGTGCGGTTTCGAAACCGTGCACGGCGGCTTCCTGCGTCAGGCGGCGGCCGATGCCGTGGTCGGCGATTTCGTCGGTATGGCCGCAGGTGTCGCAGACCAGAAACACATGCTGGTGGTCTTCCTGCGGGTGGCGGCAGGCGCGAAACGCGTTCAGGCTTTCGATTTTCACCACAACGCCGATATCGCAAAGCGCTTCGAGCGCGCGGTAAACGCTGGCGGGTTTAATGTCGCGTGCATGCCGGTTGGACAGATATTCCAAAAGCGCGTAGGCCGTAATCGGCGCGTCATGGTCGAGCAGCGCGTCATAAGCTTCCGCCCGCGTTGACGTCCATCGCTGTTTCATCGCGCCCGCACGCTTTTCGGCGTAGGCGAGCAGGTGCTCTTTGGTGTCGTGCGCGTGGCTATGGCTCATGGCGTTTTCCTCTCTCGCTTCAGCTGACGGCGGGCTCTTCGCCGCGGGCGCGCACAAGGGCGGCGACGTCGTTTGCGGCGGCCTCCAGCGCGGGCGCGTCCGTGCCGCGCAGGATGAGCA